>NZ_JAALDN010000242.1 GCF_014144855.1 Dietzia maris
GGGGGTCGGCGGAGGCCGTTCCCGCGGAACCCGCCCCGCCGGCGACCGCGGGAGCGCCCGCCGGCGCAGCGGCTCCGAAGTCCCCGGAGAACAGGGAGTCGTCACCGTCCAGGAGATGCTTGGTGACCATCGCGCGCGGACTCAGCCCACGCAGGTCGTTGAGCTGCTTGAGGGGCTCGCGGAACTCCTCGAACTCCGTCCCGTAGTCGTCCCTGAGCTGCTGCTGGGCGTTGCTGGCGAACTCACGGACCTTGCGGATCGCCGAGGCCAGCCAACGGGCGGCCTCGGGTAGGCGCTCGGGCCCCAGGACCACCAACGCCACCACGCCGAGCACCAGGAGCTCGGACCACCCCACGTTTGTGAACATCGCAGCCAGGATACGTCGCCGGGCTCACCGGTGGGAACCCGAGTCGTCCGGTGCCCCCGGTCAGCCCAGCGCGGGGCGCACGGTCAGTTCGACCCGCGTTCCACCGCGGATGACCTCGACCGGGACGTCGACGTCCGCCCCGGCGCGACGGACGGCCACCACCAGTTCATCGGAGGAACGCACCTGCCGGTCACCGACCCTGGTCACGACGTCCCCTTCCCGGAGTCCGCCCTCCTCGGCGGGCGAGCCCTCACGCACGTTGACGATCTCGGCGCCCTCCACCGACCCGTTGTCCGCCTTGCGGGCGTTGACGCCGATCGTGGCGTGGCGGACCGCCCCGTCGGTCATGAGCGACGTCGCGATCTCGCGGACGTCGTTGACCGGGATGGCGAAGCCGAGACCGATGGAACCCCCGGACTGGGTGAAGATGGAGGTGTTGATACCGATGACCGCTCCGGTCCCGTCGATGAGCGGTCCCCCGGAGTTGCCGGGGTTGATGGCGGCGTCCGTCTGGATCGCGTCGATCACCACGTCGCCGTCCGAGGTGGACTCCCCGAGGGCGATCGGGCGCCGGGTCGCCGAGACGATGCCCTCGGTGACGGTGCGGGCGAGTCCGAGGGGCGAGCCGATGGCGATGACCTGCTCCCCCACCTGGACGTCGTCCGAGTCCCCCAGGGTGGCGACGGTGAGGTTCTGGACGTCGTCGACCTTGAGGACCGCGAGGTCGGTGGCGGGGTCACGCCCCACCATCTCGGCCGAGGCCCTGGAGCCGTCGGGGAAGATGACATCGATGTCCGCGCGGTCGGCGGCGCCGTCCATGGTGACGACGTGGTTGTTCGTCACGATGTAGCCCTGTGGGTCGATGACGATGCCGGAGCCCTCCCCCTGGGCTGACGCCGTGGACACCGAGATGTTGACGACGGCGGGTTGGACGCGCTGGGCGACCTCACCGATCGGGTTGTCGGATCGAATGACGTTCTCCGGGGCGTCGGCGATCCGGACGGTGGAGGTGGTGAGGACGCGCGCGGAGTCCGCCACGACGGCGCCGATGGCGCCCGCGACGAGGGCGACGACGGCGACGGCCGCGGTCGCGCCGG
>NZ_JAALDN010000243.1 GCF_014144855.1 Dietzia maris
GGCCAGGTCGGCGTCGCGGGCGGCGACCCGCGCGGCGTGGGTCGGCCCGTCCGGGACGTGGGCCGGGCGCAGTGCGTCGAGTTCCCGTCGCAGGGTCGGCACGATCTCGGTGCCCAGGATCTCGATCTGCTCGAGAACGGTCTTGCGGGGCAGGCCGGCGTGGTCGATGAGGAACAGCTGACGCTGGTAGTCGCCCACGTGCTCGCGCATGGTCATGTATCGGTCGATGATCTGCTGCGGCGAGCCGACGGTCAGCGGGGTCTGGGCGGTGAAGTCCTCGAGCGACGGGCCGTGGCCGTAGACGGGGGCGTTGTCGAAGTAGGGGCGGAACTCGTCGACCGCGTCCTGGCTGTTGGCGCGGGCGAAGAACTGTCCACCCAGGCCGACGATCGCCTGGTCCGCCGAGCCGTGGCCGTAGTGTTCGTAGCGGCGGCGGTACAGCTCGACCATCTGCTTGGTGTGGTGGATCGGCCAGAAGATGTTGTTGTGGAAGAAGCCGTCGTCGTAGAAGGCGGCCTGCTCGGCGATCTGCGGCGAGCGGATCGAGCCGTGCCACACGAAGGGCGCGACGCCGTCCAGCGGGCGCGGGGTCGAGGTGAACTGCTGCAGGGCCGTGCGGAACTTGCCCTCCCAGTCCACGACGTCCTCGTGCCACAGGCGGTGGAGCAGTTCGTAGTTCTCGATCGCGATCGGCAGGCCCTGCCGGATGTCCTGCCCGAACCACGGGTAGACCGGGCCGGTGTTGCCGCGGCCCATCGTCAGGTCCACCCGGCCGCCTGCCAGGTGCTGCAGCATGGCGTAATCCTCGGCGATCTTCACCGGGTCGTTGGTGGTGATCAGGGTGGTGGCCGTCGACAGGATGATCTCGGAGGTCCTGCCCGCGATGTAGCCCAACGTCGTGGTGGGGGAGGACGTCACGAACGGCGGGTTGTGGTGTTCACCCAGCGCGAAGACGTCGAGGCCCACCTGCTCGGCCAGAGTGGCGTACTCGACGACCGCCTCCAGTCGCTCGTGCTCGGTGGGTATCCGCCCGGTGGTGGGGTCCGGGGTGATGTCGGCGATGCTGAAGATTCCGAACTGCATGATGGTGGCCTCTCGTCTGGTGGTGTCCCCATCCTAACTTGCTGACATGTCAAACAACAGGGCGTGGCGCGGTATTCCCCCTCACATGGCGGGTGTCCGCACGGCCTCGGCTCTGTGCGACTCCGGTGACCCTCCGTCGCGCGGAGCGACTTCGGGCGAACATCTGCGGCCCGGTTCGCCGAGGTGTAAACATTCGTCGACTACACAACTCGGCTGACTATCGGAGGGCTCGTGACCGATTGGATCGTCCGCAGGTGGAAGCGGTTCGGGCACGACCGGCTGTACGCATCCACGCCCGGCGGCACCGACCTCGGGTACCTCGACATGGCCAGCGGGAGATTCCACTCCGACGACCTCTCGAACCTGCCCCTGTTGCGAAGGGCGATCGAGGATCATCTCGGCACGAACGAACCGCTCTCGTCTCTATCCCCGTCGGCGCCGTCGGTGCGGGATCTCGAGGAGTCGGACGGGGACCCGACCCCACAACCGGTGTCGGTCTTGGCCGGGACCGTCCCGCCGCCAGTGGCGCCACCAGTACCGCCACCACCCATGCCACCCGGGCCGGCCGGGCCCGCCGGGCCCGCCGAGCCACCCGGGCCCGCCGAGCCACCAGTACCGCCACCACCCAT
>NZ_JAALDN010000244.1 GCF_014144855.1 Dietzia maris
AGCACGGTCGACCGGCCGGATCCGCGGCGTCGCCGGGTCGGCGCACGAGCCCGCCGTCGCCGAGGAGCTGCTCGCCCGGGCGAGGGAGGGGGACTCGGTCGTGGGCGGGCTCATCACGTGCGCCGGGGTGCCCGAACCGGCGGGGTCGTCGATCCTCACGGTGTCCCACGCCGATTTCGCCGACCTCATCGACGCCCACCTGGGCACGGTGTTCGCCCCGTGTCGCGTCTTCGCGCCACACCTGGTGGAGGCGGGAACGGGTGCGATCGTCACCACGTCGTCGTTCGCCTGGAAGGGCGACTACGGCGGGACCGGCTACTCGGCCGGCAAGGGCGCCGTCACCTCACTCACCATGGCGATCGCGGCGGAACTGGCCGAGCACGGGGTCCGGGCGAACGTCGTGTGCCCCGGCGCGCGCACCCGTCTGTCCAGTGGTGAGGCCTACGAGGAGCAGATCCGGGACCTGGGGCGCCGGGGAATGCTCGACGAGCTGAGTGTGGCCGGGGCACTGGACCCGGCGGGCCCGGAGTACGTCGCACCCCTCTACACCTATCTCGTCTCCGACCTCTCCGCGGGGATCACCGGGGGCGTCTTCGCCGGATCGGGCGGCTTCGTCGGACGATTCCCCACGCCGGAGGCGCAGATCCTGGCGTACCGCGATTTCCACTCGCATGCGCCGTGGACGCCCGAGGAGATCGACGGCTTCCTCCGGACGTGAGCCGCCTCGGGACCCGCGTCGCGTGGCGGCCGCCCGCGGACCGCGCACCGGACGGGGACGACCACCTCGTCGTCGTCGCCCGTCCTCGCACGCCCCGGACGGCGTCCACCGTCAGCGCAGTGCGTCCTCGCGGAACTCACCGGGGAAGTCCACCGACGGACCGTTGTCGACCTCGCCGCGGCGCAGCTCCACCCGCCTGATCTTGCCGGAGATTGTCTTGGGCAGGTCGGTGAACTGCAGGCGCCGGACCCGCTTGTAGCCGGCCAGGTGGGTGCGCGAGTACTCGAAGATCTCGCGCGCCGTGGCCTCGGTGGGCTCCCAGCCGCCGGCCAGGACGACGAAGGCCTTGGGCACGCTCAGCCGCACCGGGTCAGGGGAGGGGACGACGGCGGCCTCGGCGACGGCCGGGTGCTCGAGCAGCACCGATTCCAGCTCGAACGGCGAGATCCGGTAGTCGGAGGACTTGAACACGTCGTCGGTGCGCCCGACGTAGGTGATGTAGCCCTCCGCGTCGCGGGACCCCACGTCGCCGGTGTGGTAGAAGCCGTCCGCGTAGGCGGCGTCGGTGCGCTCGGCATCACCGTGGTAACCGACCATCAGTCCAAGCGGGCGGGGGTCGAGGCGCAGGCAGATCTCGCCCTCCGCGCCGTCGCCGGCGAGCTCCCGACCGGTGGCCGGGTCGACCAGCACCACGTCGAAGCCGGGGCACGGGCGGCCCATCGAGCCGTCCTTGATGGGCTGGCCCGGGGTGTTGGCGATCTGCACGGTGGTCTCGGTCTGGCCGAACCCGTCGCGGATCGTCACCCCCCACGCGTCCCGGACCCGGCCGATGACCTCGGGGTTGAGCGGCTCGCCCGCGCCCACCGCCAGGCGGGGCGGGACCTGCAGCTGGGTCAGATCGGCCTGGATGAGCATTCGCCACACGGTCGGGGGGCAGCACAGGCTCGTCACGCCGCAACGGTCCATCTCGCGCATCATCGCCGTCGCGTCGAACCGCGAATAGTTGTAGATGAACACGCACGACCCGGCGATCCACGGGGTGAAGACGTTCGACCAGGCGTGCTTGGCCCATCCGGGCGAGGAGACGTTGAGGTGGACGTCGCCGGGCTGCAGGCCGATCCAGTACATGGTCGACAGGTGGCCCGCGGGGTAGGAGGCGTGCGTGTGCTCGACGAGCTTGGGCTTGCTGGTGGTGCCTGAGGTGAAGTACAGCAGCAGCGTGTCGTCGGCGTGGGTGGTGTGGCTCGGTTCGAAGTCGGGCGAGGCGTCCATCGCGGCGGCCAGATCGGTCCAGCCCTCCGGCGCGCCACCCCGCTCCTCCCCGCCGACCGAGATCCGCTGGTAGTCGCCGGAGATGTCGGCGAAGCGCCCGGCCAACTCGGCGCGCGCGATCACGTGCTTGATCCCGCCGCGCGCGATGCGGTCCCGCAGGTCGCCCTCGGCGAGCAGGGTGGTGGCGGGGATGACCACGGCGCCGAGCTTGATCACGGCCAGCATGACGTCCCACAACTCGACCTGGTTGGCGAGCATGAGCAGGATGCGGTCGCCGGGCCCGACGCCGCTGTCGCGTAGCCAGTTGGCCGTGCGGTCGGACCGGATCCGCATCTCGTCGAACGAGTACTTGGCCTCCGTGGGGGCCCCGCCGCCGTCGTGCTCCTCGACGATCCACAGTGCCGGGTCGTCGTTCCCCTCGGCCTGCACGTCGAACCAGTTCAGCGCCCAGTTCCACTCGTCGAGTTCGGGCCAGGCGAAACCGTCCCGCGCGGCGTCGTAGTCCTGCGCGTGTGCCTGGAGGAAGTCGCGGGCGGCGCGGAACCGGACGGTGGCCTCGGTGGGCAGCGGGGGCATGGATGCTCCTGTCGACGGAACGTATGAGTGAGTCAGCTCACAGTAGGGCTGCCGAGAGGGCTGGCGGTACACCCGAAAGGGGAGGGTCCGGGGTCGATCGGGGCCCGGCTATGGATTACTAGGAGTTGCAAGTATATGGTGATGGGCATCACGGGACAGGGGTGAGCGGGCGAGAACAGCGCGCCGCCCCACTGAGGAAGGGACGTCCATGTCGGATCTCAGGCAGGTCGAGCACTACATCAACGGCGCGCGGGTCGCGGCCACCGGGGGGCGGAGCCAGGAAGTGCTCAACCCCAGCACGGGCAAGGCGCAGGCGGTCGTACCGCTGGCCACCACGGCCGAGGTCGACGACGTCATCGCCAAGGCCGCCGCCGCGCAGAAGGCGTGGGCCGCGCAGAACCCGCAGAAGCGCGCCCGCGTGCTCATGCGGTTCGTGGACCTGGTCAACCAGAACATGGACGAGCTCGCCGAGCTGCTCGCGATCGAGCACGGCAAGACCACGCCGGACGCCAAGGGCGACATCCAGCGCGGCCTCGAGGTCGTCGAGTTCGCGATCGGCATCCCGCACCTGCTCAAGGGTGAGTTCACCGAGAACGCGGGCACCGGCGTGGACGTCTACTCCATGCGCCAGCCGCTGGGTGTCGTCGCCGGCATCACCCCGTTCAACTTCCCGGCCATGATCCCGCTGTGGAAGGCCGGCCCGGCCATCGCCTGTGGCAACGCGTTCGTCCTCAAGCCCTCCGAGCGGGACCCCTCCGTGCCGGTGCGCCTGGCCGAGCTGTTCACCGAGGCGGGCCTGCCGGACGGCATCTTCCAGGTCGTGCACGGCGACAAGGAGGCCGTGGACGCGATCCTCGACAACGACACGATCCAGGCGGTCGGCTTCGTCGGATCCACCCCGATCGCGCAGTACATCTACGAGAACGCTGCCCGCACCGGCAAGCGCGCCCAGTGCTTCGGCGGCGCCAAGAACCACGCGATCATCATGCCGGACGCCGACATGGACCAGGTCGCGGACGCCCTGGTCGGCGCCGGTTTCGGCTCCGCCGGCGAGCGCTGCATGGCCATCTCCGTGGCCGTCCCCGTCGGCGAGGGCACGGCCGAGGCGCTCCTCGAGAAGCTGCTGCCCAAGGTCAAGGACCTCAAGGTCGGCCACAGCCACGATCCGCAGTCCGACTACGGCCCGCTGGTGACCCCCGAGTCCAAGGCCCGGGTCCTGGACTACATCGACCAGGGTGAGAAGGCCGGCGCCGAGCTCCTCGTCGACGGCCGCGGTGTGGGTGCCTACACCGGCGAGTTCAACGGTGAGGACATCTCCGAGGGCTACTACGTGGGCCCGACGCTCATGGACAAGGTGACGCCGGACATGAGCGTCTACACCGACGAGATCTTCGGCCCCGTCCTCGTGGTGGTCCACGCCAAGGACTTCGAGGAGGCGCTGAGCCTGCCCAACGACCACGAGTACGGCAACGGCGTGGCGATCTTCACCCGCGACGGCGACGCCGCCCGCGAGTTCGTCTCCCGCGTCGAGGTCGGCATGGTCGGCGTCAACGTGCCGATCCCGGTCCCGATCGCGTACCACACCTTCGGTGGCTGGAAGAAGTCCGGATTCGGCGACCTCAACCAGCACGGCCCGGAGTCGATCAAGTTCTACTCCAAGGTCAAGACCGTCACGCAGCGCTGGCCGTCGGGCATCAAGGACGGGGCCGACTTCAACATCCCCACGATGGACTGACCGGCTCGCCCCAGGAGAGGAACACCCATGTTCACCCTTGATGACGACGACAAGGTCATCGTCGACGCCGCACGCGACTTCTCGGACAAGCGGATCGGTCCCAAGGCGCAGGAGTGGGACGAGACCCACCACTTCCCCAAGGACGTCCTCCGCGAGGCCGCCGGGATGGGCATGGGCGCGATCTATGTCTCCGAGGAGGTCGGCGGCAGCGGGATGCGTCGACTGGACGGCGTGCGGATCTTCGAGCAGCTCGCGCGCGGGTGCCCGTCGGTGGCGGCGTACCTGTCCATCCACAACATGTGCGTGTGGATGGTCGACGAGTTCGGCACCGACGAGCAGCGCCGGCAGTGGATCCCCGAGCTGGCCTCGCTCGAGAAGTTCGCCAGCTACTGCCTCACCGAGCCGGGCGCCGGGTCGGACGCGGCGGCGCTGCGCACCAAGGCGGTCCGCGACGGTGACCACTACGTGCTCAGCGGCACCAAGCAGTTCATCTCCGGGGGCGGCCAGTCGGACGTCTACCTGGTGATGGCCCGGACCGGGGAGGCCGGCCCCAAGGGCATCTCGGCGTTTCTGGTCCCGGCCGACTCGGACGGGCTGAGCTTCGGCCCCGACGAGCGGAAGATGGGCTGGAACGCCCAGCCGACCGCGCAGGTGATCATGGAGGGCGTCCGGGTTCCGGCCGCCAACCTCATCGGCGGCGCGGAGACCGGCGGGGAGGGGCTCGGCTTCACCATCGCGATGCGCGGCCTCAACGGCGGGCGCATCAACATCGCCGCCTGCTCGCTGGGCGGGGCCCAGGAGGCGTACTCGCGGGCCGTGGCACACGTGCGGGACCGCGAGGCGTTCGGCGGTGCGCTCATCGACGAGCCGACCATCCGGTTCACCCTCGCCGAGATGGCCACCGAACTGGAGGCCAGTCGGCTCCTGCTGTGGCGGGCCGCCGCCGCGCTGGACGCCAAGGAGCCGGACCACGTCGAGCTGTGTGCCATGGCGAAGCTGTTCGTCACCGACCGGTGCTTCGACATCGCCGACCGGTCGCTGCAGCTGTTCGGCGGCTACGGGTATCTATCCGAATACGGAATCGAGAAGATCGTGCGGGATCTGCGGGTGCACCGCATCCTTGAGGGCACGAACGAGATCATGCGCGTCGTCGTCGGCCGGGCCGTCGCCGCGCGCGGACTGGGAGCGTAGGAATGACCAACGAACTGCCGACCGTCGCTTTCCTCGGCCTGGGCAACATGGGCGGTCCCATGGCGGCCAACCTTGTCGGTGCCGGCCACGAGGTCCGCGGTTTCGACCCGGTCTCCGCCGCGCAGGAGGCCGCGAGTTCGGCCGGCGTCACCGTGTGCGAGACGCCGGCCGAGGCGGTCCGCGGGGCCGGCGTCGTCATCACGATGCTCCCCAACGGCGCGCTGGTCACCTCCACCTACGACGACGTCCTGGGGGAGGCGGAGGCCGGCACGCTGTTCATCGACTCGTCCACCATCTCGGTCGACGACGCCCGGGCGGTGCACGCCAAGGCCGTCGAGGCGGGGATGCTCCAGGTGGACGCCCCCGTCTCCGGCGGTGTCAAGGGCGCGACCGCGGGGACGCTGGCGTTCATGGTGGGCGGGGAGGACGAGGCGTTCGCCGCGGCGCAGCCGGTCCTCGAGCCCATGGCGGGCAAGGTCATCCACTGCGGCGCCGCGGGGGCCGGCCAGGCCGCCAAGGTCTGCAACAACATGGTCCTGGCCGTCCACCAGATCGCGATCGGCGAGGCGTTCGTGCTCGCGGAGCGGCTGGGGCTCGAGCACCAGGCCCTGTACGACGTGGTCACCGGGGCCACCGGCAACAGCTGGGCGCTGCACACCAACTGCCCCGTGCCCGGCCCGGTGCCCACCTCCCCAGCGAACAACGACTTCACGCCCGGCTTCGCCACGGCCCTGATGAACAAGGACCTGGGACTGGCCCTGGCCGCGCTGGAGAGCACCGGTACGGTCGCGCCGCTCGGTGCGGCGGCCGCGGCGCTGTACGACGAGTTCGCGCAGGACAACGGTGGCAAGGACTTCAGCGCCATCATCACCAGCATCCGCGATTCCGCGCGGAGCTGACCGTCTCCACTCTCGGGAGCTGACCATGACCACCCTTCGACCCAGTGATTCGGACGCGGTCCTCGGTGCCCTGCGACGCGCCCGGCAGGAGTCCGCGCTGCCGATCGTGTTCGCGGGGCAGGCCGACGGCGAGACGGCGAAGCTCACCCGCTTCATCGGCGCCCGCACGAACTCCATGCAGGGTCTGGCCGTGGCCAAGGGGCGCGGGCTCGGTGGGCACGTCATGGCGTCGGGGCGTCCCGCCACGGTCCGCGACTACGAGGAGTGCTCGGCCATCACCCGCGACTACGCCGATGCGGTGGAGCAGGAGGGTCTGCGGGCCATCATCTCGGTGCCGGTGATGGTCTCCGGCGTCGCGCGGACGATCCTCTACGGGTCGGCCCGGGTGGCCACGCAGCTCGGCGACCACGTCGTCAAGACGTTCAACTCGGTCGCCTCGGACCTGGCCGCCGAGTTCCAGGTCAGGGACGAGGTCGACCGCCGGCTGCGGATGGCGGACCTCGCCGCCGCGGAACACTCCGTCGGCTTCGAGGCCGCGGACCGCGAGCAGCTGCGGGTCCTCCACGGAGAGCTGCGGGCGATCGCTGCGGAGCTGGGCGACCCGGCCCTGCGCGATCGTCTCCTGGCCGCCGGGTCCGCTCTCGCCGGCGTGGGACGGGCGCCCGACGCCGGGGACATCCCGGTACCCGCGAAGTCGGTGCTCTCGCCGCGCGAGATCGACGTGCTGGCCCAGGTCGCGCTCGGCTGCTCGAACGCCGAGGTGGGGGCGCGGTTGTCGCTGTCGCCGGAGACCATCAAGGCGTACCTTCGCAACATCGGCACCAAGCTCGGCACGCGGTCGCGGATGGAGTCCGTGGCGCGCGCCCGGCTCCTCGGCGTCCTGCCCTGAATCGACCCGACCGGCCCGCGTCGCGAAGAGCGTTCCGCACACATCGCCCGAGGGCAGTGTGCGGAACGCTCTTCTCGTCGCGCGGCGACGCGCCGGCGAGGGCGGGTCTACGGCGCCGCGGTCTCCCGGTCCTGCCACGTCACCCGGACCCCTGTCGCGGGACGGGTGAGCATCCGCGTCCACGGGAAGGTGAGATCGTCGGGATCCCGGCTGATGCGCACCTCCGGACGGCTCAGCGCGGCCACCGCGGCGGACAGGGCTGCCACCGCGAGCTTCTCGCCGGGGCACCGGTGGCCTGTGCGGACACCCGCACCGCCCTGCGGGACGAACGCCTCGAGCTGCTCGGCGTCTTCGACCCCCATGAACCTCCCGGGGTCGAACGTCGAGGCGTCGTCCCAGTGATCGGGGTCCGTATCGGTGCCGAGGAGATCCAACAGCACCCGTTCGCCTCGGTGCACCGGGCATCCGTGCACCTCGAAGTCCGAGGTCGCCATCGCCGGCAGCATCGGCACGAACGGGTAGACCCGCCGGACCTCCTGGGCGAACGCGACGGCCTCCGGGATATCGGAGAGCCGGCCGGCGGCCGACGAGGCCTCCCGGATCCGTGCGGCCCACCCGGGATTCTCCGTGAGCGCGACTGCCGCGAACGCGGCGAACCGCGCCACCGCCACCGTCGGGCGGGTGAGGTTCTGCAGCTCCACGGCGGCGGTCCGGTCGTCGACTGCAGCGCCGTCGGGGTCCCGAAGGTCGGCCATGGCCGCCAGGACCGAGTCGGGCTCCGCGCGCAGTCCGCCGGCCCGCACCGCGCGGATCAGGCCGGTGGCCCAGCGGTCCAGCCGGACGCGTTCGACCTCGGCGACCGGATTGGTCGCGATGCGGCCGAACGAGTCGAGCAGCCTGCTCATCTGGCGGGCCCGGCGATCGGCCTCCGCCGGGGTGAGCGGTAGGCCCGCCCAGCGGAACGCCGCCCGACCGAACGCCGTGGTGGTGTCGCCGTAGACCGGCCCTTCCGGATTTAGAGTGCGTTGATC
>NZ_JAALDN010000245.1 GCF_014144855.1 Dietzia maris
GAGCATCCGCTTGAGCTCGGTGACGGTGGCGTCGTGGATGTCCTCGCCACCGGCCGAACCGCTGCTCGCGCCGGAGGAGACCCCGCTGCCATCCCCGGGGTCCGCGCTGGTGACGGGGCCCGGGGGGACGTGGCCGGCGCTGACCGAGAAGTTGAGCATCGAGTACGCCACGTGGACCAGGGCCTCTGCCATGAACGCGCGGCGCTCACGCTCGGTGGCGGGCATGAGCGGTGCCAGCACGCTGGCGATCATCCGGGCGATCTCGCGCTCGTTCACCGCCGCCGTGGCGCGGGTGGCGGGAGTGGCCTGCGTCGCGAGCCAGACCGCCCGACGGGAGGGGTCGCGCAACCACAGGTCGGCCAGGTGGTCCAGGAAATCGTTGAGCAGCTCGGGCCAGTCCAGCGCCGGGATCTTCTGGGCGAACCGCTCGACCTCCTCGATCACCCCGTGGGCGTCCTGGCGGTCCAGCTCGCACACCAGCACGTACTTGTTGGCGAAGAACTGGTAGAGCGTCCCGATCGGAACGCCCGCACGTGAGGCGACTTCCTCGCAGGTGAACGAGTCGAATCCCACCTCGACCAGCACTTCCCGGGCCGAGGACAGTAGCGCCTGGAATTTCTTGCGGCTGCGCTCCTGGATGGGCCGGCGGCGGGGGACGAGGATGTTCGGTTCGTCCTGGACGGCCTCGTCGGTGGGATCCTGCGGCGGCTCCTGCGCGCGTTCGGACGAGTCGGTGGTCATGGGTGGGTCAGCCCTCCGCGGGATCGGATTCGGGCAACTCGATCTCGAGCAGCTTGGCGACCATCGCCACGTGGCCCTTGGCGCGGACGTTGTACCGGGCCATCGACACGGTGCCGTCGGAGTCGACGACAAAGGTCGAGCGGATCACGCCCATCACCGTTTTGCCGTAGTTCTTCTTCTCGCCGAAGGCTCCCCACTCGGTGAGCATCGTCTTGTCCGGATCCGACAGGAGGGGGAACGTGATGCCGTACTTGTCACGGAACCGCGCCAGCTTCTCGGGGGCGTCGGGGGAGACGCCGACCACGCCGAGGCCAGAGTCGTTCAACTGTTGCAGCGCGTTCTCGAAGTCCACGGTCTCAGTGGTACAGCCCGGTGTCATCGCGGCCGGGTAGACGTACACGAGGACCTTCCCGTGCTCGGCGAGGAGCTCCCGGAGCGACGTGGGCGTGCCGTCGGCGTCGGGGAGGGTGAAGGTGGGGGCCGTCTGGCCCACCTCGAGCCGTGGTGCGGTCACCGGTGCTCCTGGGGGTCGGGTCGGGGCGGCGGACCATCCCAACCTATCCGATGCTTCGGCGCACGGGCGCGGATCCACGCCGGGTGCAGTAGCGTGGGCGGGGTCAAGAACCCGCGGGGCGCCCCGCGGACGAGCGATCGACGGAGGTCTCGTGTCCAGGAGTTACGACAGCATCGAAGGCGACATCGCCAAGGCGCGTGACGATCTCGCGACGACCTTGGACGAGATCATCGACCGGGTGAATCCGAAGAACCTCGCGTCCGAGGGCAAGGAGCGCGCCACCGCGGCACTCAAGGACCCGCGCGTCCTGGCGGTGCTCGGGGGTATCGCGACGTTGGTCGTCGGCGGGATCACCGTGTCAATGGTCAACAAGCGCAAGGAGCGTCAGCGCATCGAGGCCTACCTGGCGGCCCGTCGGGCCCTCTGAGTCGACCGGCCTCGCCCGGGCGTCCGGAGCCCCGCCCGGGGACCCTGTCCCGGCGGAGTCGTCGCCGCCCGACTCCCGAGAGCGTTCCGCCCACCCCCGTCATCGGGGGCGTGTGCGGGACGCTCTCGCCGTTTCCTCTCGGCTTCCCCGGTCGTCCCGTCCGACCGGCCACCCGTTGAGCCCCGCTCTGACAAGCGATCCGGTGCGGGGGAGGCGGCCCGGCACACGAAAAAGCCCCGGGTCGTGGACCCGGGGCTTTCTCTCTTGTGCGCCATCAGGGACTCGAACCCCGAACCCGCTGATTAAGAGTCAGCTGCTCTGCCAATTGAGCTAATGGCGCTTGCTTGGTGCGAGAGAAACAGTAACAGCAGCCGGGCTGGTTCACGAAATCGCCTGGTCAGAAGGGGTGAGGCGGGGTTGAGGTCCCTGCGGCCCCAGGAGTTTCGATATGGAGTGCGGCCATGTGACCAGGCATACTGGAGGGGACATCTTCTCGGCCGCGGCTGCGACCGGGGGAAGCGCACGTCGGAAGGGGCATCAGTGAACGTGAGCACAACGGATCGGACGGGGCGGCGAGCGACCGGAATCTGGTCGAAGGCCCGCCTCGGACTGGCCGTGGTGTTCACGGGGACGCTCCTGCTCACCGGCTGCACCATCGGCGACGGCGGTGCGCAGGACACCCAGGTTGCCGAGGCACCGGCGGAGCCCTCCGCCGTGATCGACCTGTCGGTGGCGGAGGGTTCCACCGACGCCAACCCGGTCGAGCCCATCGTGCTCACTGCGACGGACGGCCGGTTCGATTCGGTGGTGATGCGCAATCCCGAGGGCCTCCAGGTCGAGGGCGAGTTCAACCCCGAGTTCACCGAGTGGCGCACCACCGAGGAGCTCGGCTACGGCCGCCAGTACACGCTGGAGTCGACCGCCACGGACGAGGCCGGTCTGGTCACCCGGAGGAACGCCAGCTTCACCACGCTGACGCCCACCATCATGACGGCGGCCTACCTGACCACGGGTGAGGGATCCGTGGTGGGCATCGGACAGCCGGTCGCGGTGATGTTCGACGAGCCGATCGCGGACCGTCGGGCGGCTCAGGACAACATCCACATCACGACCGAGCCCGCGGTCGAGGGCGCGTTCTACTGGGTCTCCGACCAGGAGGTCCGCTGGCGTCCGGCCGAGTACTGGGCGCCCGGCACCAAGATCGACGTCCACGTCGACATCTACGGCCAGGACCTCGGCGGCGGGATGTACGGCCAGCAGGACGCCCAGAGCAGCTTCGAGATCGGCGACGCCGTGATCTCCCGGGTGGACGACTCGACCAAGCAGATCGTCATCGAGCGCAACGGCGAGGTCGTCAAGACCATGCCCACCTCGATGGGCAAGGCCGCCACCCCGACCCCCAACGGGGTCTACGTCATCGGTGAGAAGCACGCCTCGATGATCATGGACTCGTCGACGTACGGCGTGGCCGTGGACTCGGCCGAGGGGTATCGCACCCCGGTGCAGTACGCGACCCGGATGTCGTACAGCGGCATCTTCGTCCACGCCGCGCCGTGGTCGGTCTGGGCGCAGGGAAGCCAGAACACGAGCCACGGCTGCCTCAACGTCACTACGGCGGACGCGAAGTGGTTCTACGACAACGCCAAGCGCGGCGACATCTTCGAGGTCACCGGCACGGTGGGCGACACGCTGCCGGGCTGGGACGGCCTGGGCGACTGGAACGTCCCGTGGGAGACCTGGAAGGCCGGTAACGCCGAGCAGGGCGCGGCCTGAGCCCATGGACTCCTCTCGGCTGGGCTTGTGGATCGGCATCGGGATGGGGATCGGCGTGGCGTTCGGTGCCGCGCTGGACAACATCGGGCTGGGCGTGGCCCTGGGCCCGTCGGTCGGGGTCATGATCTGGGCGGTGGAGGCCGCCCATCGCGAGTCGCGCGGCCCGGATGGTGACGAGCTCGACGCGGGGACCGGCGACAGCCGGGACCTCGAGTAGAACCCCCGGGTGACCGGCGGGCCCCGAGTGCAGTGGTGAGAACCCCGAGGCAGGGGTGAGAACCCCGTGGCGGGGGTGAGAACCCCGTGGCGGGGTTCAGGACGACTTCAGGACGACGACGACGACGAGGTGGGCGACCTCGGATCGCGCTCTGCGGCCGCCCGGAACAGCGCGCGTCCGGGTGCGGCGGTGAGGCCGTGCGCGACGGTACTGGCCACGACGATCAGCGTGCCCGCGCCGAGCAAGACCGGGTCCGCACCCACGCGGGAGGCCTCCTCCGTCAGGTAGAAGACCGCCGCGACGCCGACGGGCCCGAACCAGCCGAGGTAGGCGGCGCCGCGCGGCTTCAGCCCCAGCGGCTTCATCACGGCGAGGATCAGCGGCGGCCTGCGTAGCAGCAGCACCGCGGCCGTGAGCCACACCGCCCCCCATCCGAGGCGGCCCCACTCGGTCCAAGGGATCATCGCGCCGAGAGCGACGAAGAAGGGGATCACGGCGAACTGGTTGACGGCCTCGTCGATCTCCACCTCGGTCCGGCGTTCGCCGCCGGAGCTGGTGACGTTGAACGCGAGTCCGGCGACGAACGCGCCGAAGATGCCGTTGACCCCGATGATGCCCGCCACTCCCAGGACGAGCAGCGCCAGGAGGAGCGTGTACAGCAGAATCGGCCCGGTCTCGGTGTCGTGGTGTCGTTCCGAGAAGTGCAGCGCCTTGGCGGCCGCCACGCCCGCGATGATCCCCACGACGAGGGCGCCCGCGATCTGCCAGGCGGCCTCACCGGCCGCCTGCCCGGCAGTGAGCGGGGTGGCGACCGCCAGGGCGACCAGGACGAGTGGGAGGGCGAGCCCGTCGTTCGCGCCCGATTCGAGCGACAGAAGCTGACGGTCGTGCTCCGGCAGGTCCTCCTCGGCCTCCTCTCCGGTGACGACGCTCGACGCGAGGACGGGGTCGGTGGGGCAGATGGCGGTTCCGAACAGCAGGGCGAGTGCGAAGGGGATGCCGAGCACCCACATCGCCAGCCCGGTTGAGACGAGCGCCATCCCGGGCAGGACGAGCACCAGCAGCAACGCGAGTCGACGCCAGTGCGTCCTGATCGCTGAGAAGGGGTACCGCAGGGCCACGCCCATCACCGAGATGGCCAGGAGGATCTCCGCGCCGTGGTGGAGGGTCGAGTGCTCGGCCACGATGTCGGGCACGTCGAACACCCCGAGGACTGCCGGCCCCAGGACGATCCCGGCGACGAGCGCGAGCAGTGGCTCCGTCACGGGCCACTGGCGTAGTCGCGCGGAGAAGGCCACGATCACCACCCCGAGCGCCCCGACGATCGCCAGCAACACATCGAGCGTGGACAACGGTTCCTCCCCGGGTCAGTCGGATCACCCCGCACCATAGGAGAGCCCGGGCGCTTCCGCATCCGTGCCCTCCGCCCGTCGCCGCCCTCCGCCCGCCGCGGCGCGGGCACCTGCAAGAGTGATCCCATGACCGAGCGCGAGATCACCCGGCCCGTCGACCTGGCCCGCGGCCGCCGGCTCAACCCGGAGGCGGTGGGCTGGTCCCGGTCGCCCGTGCACCGCACGCGGATCGCCGGCTGGGGCCGCACCAAGCGCTGGGAGTACTGGGGGATCGTCACCGACCGTTTCGTGGTGGGGCTGACGGTGGCGGGTCTGGACTACCTGGCCAACTGCGCGGTCTATGTGCTGGACCGCCGGACGGGCGTGGAGACGACCCGCAGCGGCATCCGGCCCCTGCACCGGCCCCGCTTCGGCGACGACCCCGGTGACGGGACCCTCCACGCGTCGGCCGGCGTGGGTGCGGGGCGCGTGGGGATCGAGGTCGACGACGACGAGGGGCGCACCTCCATCCGTGTGCAGGCGCGGGGACTGCAGGTGAGCCTGGAGGTCACCCGGCCCGGACACGACAGTCTCGCGGTGGTGGTGCCGTGGAGTGAGCGCCGGTTCCAGTACACGCTCAAGGATCTCGCCAATCCCGTCACCGGCACGGTGACCCTCGACGGCGCGACGCACGAGCTCGGCACGGGGTGGGCGGTCCTGGACCGCGGGCGTGGCCGCTGGCGCTACGCCACCACCTGGAACTGGGGCGCCGGCAGTGGGGTGGTGGACGGTTCGACCCGCGCGATCCAGGTCGGCGGGAAGTGGACGGACGGCACCGGGTCCACCGAGAACGGGATCCTGGTGGACGGCCGGATGCGCAAGCTCAGCGAGGACCTGCGGTGGAGCTACGACCTGGCGGATCCGGCGGGGCCCTGGCGGGTGCGGGGCGAGCGCCTCGACGCGATGCTCACGCCGTTCCATCTGCGCCGCGACATCACCGAGCTCGGTGTGCTGGCGGTGAAGACGCACCAGGCGTTCGGCGTCTGGGACGGCACCGGGGTGCTGGACGACGGGTCGCAGGTCTCGCTCGACGGGCTGGTCGGCTGGGCGGAGCAGTCCCGCAACCGCTGGTAGCCGCCGGCGCGGCGATGCCCGCGAGAACCTGAGGCGAATCGGCGGAAAGGAGCAGGGCCCGGACCGTGAGGTCCGGGCCCTGCGCTCGGGGTGGCTGACGGGGCTCGAACCCGCGACATCCAGAATCACAATCTGGTGCTCTACCAGCTGAACTACAGCCACCACCGCCGTCCTCGCGGACAGCGCTGACGACTTTACCCCGTGGGCCCCGTCGCCGAGAAATCCGCAGGTGGGTCAGTAGCCGCGGCCCGGGCGGGGGTCAGTCGACCGCGGGCAGATCGGCGGCGGCCCGCTTGACCTCGTCGCTGGTCGGGCCGGGCTGGGGCACGAACGCGGTCGCCCGGTAGTACGCGAGCTCGCGGATGGATTCCTTGATGTCCGCCAGGGCCCGGTGCGACATGCCCTTCTCCGGCTGGCCGAAGTAGATGCGCGGGTACCAGCGGCGGCACAGTTCCTTGATGGAGCTGACGTCGATCATCCGGTAGTGCAGGTACGAGTTGAGCTCGGGCATGTCCCGGGCGAGGAACCCGCGGTCTGTGCCGATCGAGTTGCCCGCCAGG
This sequence comes from Dietzia maris, assembly GCF_014144855.1. Classification (GTDB taxonomy): domain Bacteria; phylum Actinomycetota; class Actinomycetes; order Mycobacteriales; family Mycobacteriaceae; genus Dietzia; species Dietzia kunjamensis. The sequence continues at coordinate 6,698 of NZ_JAALDN010000245.1, forward strand.
GGAGCGGACCCCGCCACCGGGACCCACTCGCGGATGTAGGCGAGGACCTGCTCCTCGGCCTCGGCGATCGTCACCGTGGACTCGCGGATCTCCTCGGTCAGGCCGGAGGAGGCGTGCATGTCGCGCACGACCGGCACCATCGCGTCGAGCTTGGCGTCGGGGGCGTGGATGACGATGTCGATCCCGTCGCCGAGCACGTTGAGCTCGGAGTCGGTCACCAGCGCGGCGATCTCCACGAGCGCATCGGACGAGATGTCGAGGCCGGTCATCTCGCAGTCGATCCAGACGATGCGGTCGTTTTTGGACTCCTGATGGGGCGTCGGCGAGGACGTGGGGGCAGGGGTCTCGGCGGTGGTCGGCTCTGGCATCACTCGACTATATCGCCGCAGGCTCGCGGGCCCCGCCCGGTCCGGGACCGCCCCTGATGAACTCGGCGCTCGATCGTTCGCGGTGGCGGTACCGTGCGGTCATGCCCGCATCCGGTGACGGCCCTGAACAGAACCCGGCGATTTCCGCCGATGAGTGGAACTTGAGGTTCCTCTCGGAGATGGCTCAGATCCTCGCGAGGAGCCCGGGGATGGAGACCGCGCATCCCGACGACGAGGGCTACCGCGTCGACGATCTGGCACTCGAAGACGGGCATGTCAGGCTCGTGTGGTCGTTTCCCGGGGCGACCAATGAGTTCGGCCGGCCGGTCCGTGCGGGGCGCTACCTCGCTCTGGAGGAGGTGCGTGCCAGGTTCTCACCAGATGCCCCGGACATCGTCGCCTCTGCCGTCCTGCTCAACGACTTCTATCCGCCCTATCCACCCTCGGCCGACCGGGAGCAACCGGACGGCATCCGCTGGCTCGGCCCACCGCCCCCAGCCTGACTCGGGCGCAGGCCCGGCCGAGCTGACCCGGCTGCGCCTGGCGGCTCAGGCCCCGCCCTGCTGCCCCTCGCCGAGCTTGGCGTAGAACTTTCCGACGATCGGAGCCATGATCCCGCGCGGGGTGTAGTTGCCGGCCACGGACATCGCCTGGCTCAGCGGGCCGGGGACGATGCGCATCTTGTTGCGGGCGAGCGCATCCAGCGACACGCGGGCGGTGTACTCGGTGTCCACCCAGAGCCGGTCGGGGACGAGGCGGTCGACGAAGGTCTTCTCCTCCTCGGCGATCTCCTCGGTGCGCACCGGGCCGGGCGCGAGCAGCGTGACGGTGACGCCGGAGCCTTTGAGCTCGCCCCGCAGCGACTCGGAGAACGTGTTGAGGAACGCCTTGGATGCGGCGTAGGTGGCGTTGTTGGGGATCGGCATGTTGCCGGCCGCGGAGCCGACGTTGAGGATCGCCCCGGAGCGCCGCTCGACCATCCCGGGCAGCACCGCCAGCACCAGGTCGTGGCACGCCACGGCGTTGACCTGCACCTGGTGCTTCTCGTACTGCGGGTCCAGCGAGGCGACGGGGCCGAAGGTGGCGATGCCGGCGTTGTTGCACAGGACCGAGATCTCGCGCCCGGCCAGCTCGTCCAGCAGCGGCTGCCGTGCGGCGGGGTCGGCGAGGTCGCACGCGCGGACCTCCACGGTCACGCCGAACTCGCCCTCGAGCCGGGCGGCCAGCTCCTGCAACACGGCCTCGCGTCGGGCCACCACGACCAGCGAGTGCCCACGCCGGGCGAGTTCGGTGGCCAGGGCCATGCCGATCCCCGAGGAGGCGCCGGTGACGACTGCTCGGTTCGACGCGGTGGGCGTGGGCAGGGACATAGGGCTCCTCGGGTCTTCCACTCGGCTCGCCCGCGTACGGCGGGTGTGGCAGCGCTGACCTTACCCGCGTGCCGCCCTCCGGAGCGTGGTGGAGGTCCTAGCCTGATCGGCGTGAGCAGCATCGGAACACCGCCCCCGTCAGCGACCACCTCGTCGTCGTCACCATCGCGCCGTGGCGTCGCCCGCGGGCAGGTCCTGGCGTGGGGGATGTGGGACTGGGGGTCGGCGGCGTTCAACGCGGTGATCGTCACCTTCGTCTTCTCCGTCTACCTGACCGACTCGGTGGGCGCGGATCTCGACGGGCCGTTCTCGGCGGCCACGTGGCTGTCGATCTCCATCGCCGTGGCCGGGCTGGTCATCGCGCTCACCGCGCCGGTGATGGGGCAGCGCGCCGACCGCGGGGGCCGGCGTCGCCGCGCGCTGGGCCTCTGGACGTATGCGACGGTCCTGCTCACGGCGCTGATGTTCCTCGTCGACGCCGACTCGCCGTACCCGTGGTTCTTCGTCGGCCTGGTGCTGCTGGCGGTCGGGTCGATCACGTTCGAATTCGCCGAGGTCGCGTACTTCGCGATGCTGCGGCAGGTCTCCACCCCGTCCACCGTCGGCCGCGTGTCCGGGTTCGGCTGGGCGATGGGGTACTTCGGCGGGATCTTCCTGCTGCTCGCGGCGTTCGTCGGCTTCATCTACGGTGACGGCCCTGTGCGCGGCGTATTCGGCGTCACCACCGACGGCGGACTCAACGTGCGACTGGTCTGCCTCGTCGCCGCCGTGTGGTTCGCCCTGTTCGCGCTGCCGGTGCTGCGGTCGGTGCCCGAGCACCGCCCGGGGGCGGGGAGGAGCGACGACAACGCCCTCGACAGCGACGACGACGAGCCCGGCTTCCTCGAGTCGTACCGCATCCTCTGGCGCGACCTCAAGGCTCTCTGGCGGCGGGATCCGCGGACCGTGAGGTTCCTCCTCGCGAGCGCGATCTTCCGGGACGGGCTGGCCGGGGTGTTCACCTTCGGGGCGATCCTGGCCGTGACGGTCTACGGGCTCGCCCCGGGGGACGTCCTGATCTTCGGCGTCGCGGCCAACGTCGTCGCGGCGCTGGGGGCGGCTGTCGCGGGACTGGTCGACGACACGGTGGGACCCAAGGCGGTGATCATCGGCTCGCTGGTGGCGATGATCGCGACCATGACCGTCCTGCTGGTCGTCGACGGCACCGGCATGTTCTGGATCTTCGGACTGCTGATGTGCCTGTTCGTCGGACCCGCGCAGTCCGCGTCCCGGTCCTTCCTGGCGCGGCTGGCCCCGCCGGGTGGCGACGGCCAGATGTTCGGGCTCTACGCCACCACCGGGCGCGCGGTCTCGTTCCTCGCACCCGCCCTGTTCGGACTGTTCACGTGGGCCTTCTCCGCCGACCGCGCGGGCATCGCGGGGATCGGGCTGGTACTGCTGGTGGGGCTACTCCTGCTGCTGCCGGTGCGCACCCCGAGCCGCGCCGAGGCGGAGAGTACCTGGGAGGACGCGGAGCCCGCACGCTGAAAGGGCCGGGGAGTGCGGTCAGAGCCGGCCGGCATTCAGCAGGTCCAGCACCGCGGCGGCGTCGTCGACGATCTCCGAGAACCCGGCGGCGCGGAACTCGGAGTCGCCGATGCCGCCCGTGCGCACCGCGACCGAACGTATGCCCAGCTTGGTCGCCGCGATCGCGTCCCAGGTCGCGTCGCCGACCATGACGGCATCCGCGGCGTCGACACCGGAGCGCTCCAGGGCGATCTCGACGATCGTGGGATCGGGCTTGGCCCGGTCGACGTCCTCACCGGTCGTCACGGCGTCCACGTAGTCGTCGATGTCGAGCAACTCGCGGGCCTCGGCGAACTCCGACGGCGGCGCGGACGTGGCCAGCACAGTGATCCACCCCTGCTCCTTGGCGCCGCGTACGAGGTCGCGGGCACCGGGGAGCACTCGCAGCGACTCGGCCTGTTCGGCGTAGTACTCACCGTGCAGGTCCTTGGCCCGGCCCGCGATGCTCTCGCGCTCCTCGTCGTCGTCGATCCCCGCGATATCGAGCAGCTCCTCCACGATCGTCGAACCGTCCTTGCCGATCCGACGGTGGACGTCCACGAACGGCACCGGCGCACCGGCCTCGGCGAGAGCGCGGACCCAGGTCCAGACATGCACGTAGGTCGAATCCACGAGAGTGCCGTCGACGTCGAGGAGAAGAGCGCGCTGGGTAGTCATGTGTTCGACGGTGCCGCGCCCCGGGCCGGGCGGCAACCGCTTGGGGGTGTGGGGAGCCAGGCACGTGCGGCGGCGTCGATCCGACGCGGGGACCGGTGGCATCGCGGGCCGGCCGCGCGCACGATCGATAGGCATGACGCGATTCGGATACACCCTCATGACCGAACAGTCCGGCCCCAAGGAGCTCGTGCGCTACGCGGCCAAAGCCGAGCAGGCGGGATTCGACTTCGAGGTGGCCTCGGACCACTACTTCCCGTGGCTGTCCTCGCAGGGCCACGCGCCGTACGTGTGGAGCGTGCTCGGCGCGGTGGCGCACGTGACCGAGCGGGTTGACCTGTGCACGTACGTGACCTGCCCGATCCTGCGCTACCACCCGGCGGTCGTCGCGCAGAAGGCCGCCACCGTGCAGATCATGTCCGACGGCCGGTTCATGCTGGGCATCGGCGCGGGGGAGAACCTCAACGAGCACGTGGTGGGGCAGCGCTGGCCCTCGCTCGACGAGCGACACGAGATGGCGGTGGAGGCGCTGGAGATCATCCGCGAGCTGTTCGACGGCGGTCTTGTCACCTACTCCGGCGAGCACTTCCGCGTGGACTCCGCCCGCCTGTGGGACCTGCCCGACAAGCGGGTGCCGATCGGGGTGGCCGCCGGCGGCGAGAAGGCCGTGGCCCGGCTCGGACCGCTCGGCGACCACCTGATCGCCACCGAGCCCGAACCCGCCCACATCGAGGGGTGGAACGCGCTCGAGGGGCAGCGCCGGATCGGTGACGGCGCGCGGGCGATCGCCCAGATCCCGATCAGCTGGGACCCCGACTCGGAGAAGGCGGCCGTCGAGCGGGCGCACGACCAGTTCCGCTGGTTCGCCGGCGGCTGGGCCGCCAACGCCGACCTGCCCACCACCGCCGGATTCGCCGCGGCCACCAAGTTCGTGCGTCCCGAAGACGTGGCCGAGCAGCTGGCGTGCGGGCCCGACCTGGACGCGATCGTCGAGAAGGTCCGGCCCTTCTGGGAGGCCGGCTACACCGACGTCGCGCTGATCCAGATCGGGGACTCGACGTTGGACCGGTTCCTCGAGGAGGCGGCCGAGCCGCTGCTGGCGCGGCTGCGGGAGGCCGCGGGCTGATCGCGGGGCCACGCAGTGACTGTTCGGCCGGCCGGGGCGAGTACCTCGGTCGGCCGGGCCCTTCGCGACGTCCCGCGGTCAGTGCTCGGCGCGGCCCTGCATGGCGGAACTGCCCAGATCGCTGCCGGTGAGCTCGGCCCCCGACGAGACGGACTCGACCCAGGCGTCGGTCGTGGCGACCGCGGCGAGATTCGAGTTGAGCACTGCCATCAGCGTCTCGTGGACCTGCTGTGCCGGGACCGACCCGGCGGAGTTGGAGATGTGGATCGCACCGGTGGCGTCGGAGAGGACCTCCACGGCGATGCCCAGCGGTTCCGCGGTCACGGCGGTGCCGAGAATGCAGTTGTTGGTCATGTAGCCGACGAGCGTCACCCGGTCGACGCCCTGCTCCCGAAGCCAGTCGACCAGCCCGGTGCCGTCGAAGACGCTGGCATAACTCTTGGTCACGCGCTTCCACTGCGGCTGGAGGCGGCTCTCGAGGTCCGCGTGCAGGGACCACCCGGCGCTGCCGTTCGCGAACACCGGAGCGCCCTCCGGCAGGTCGTGCTGGACCACCACGACGGGCATGCCGGCCTCGCTCGCCGCGTCGACCGCACGGACGATCTGGGCGAGCGACTCGTCACGGGGTGGGTACTGGATCTCGAGCGGACCGTCGAAGTACTCCTGCTGGACGTCGACGACGATCAACGCGCGATTCTGCGAACTCATGTGGATCCTCCGGATAGGCGGTACGGCCGGGGACTCGGCCGTCACCCCGATCCTCGCGGACCGACCGCGCTACCGTGAGTGGCACAAAGGAACACTTTCGATGGAAATGGGCCAACCTGTGCGTATCGCCGTTCACGTCTTCGACGGCATCACGATGTTCCACCTCGCGGCGCCCCTCCTCGTCTTCGGCGAGGTGACCCGGCTCGGCCTCGCGGACGGGTGGCAGGTCGACACCTGGAGCACGGACGGCCGAGACGTCCACACCGCCGAGGGGATCGTGCTCGGCGACCTCGACGGGCCCGGGACGGCGGAGCAGGCCGACATACTGGTCTTCCCCTCATGGTCTCCGGAACTCCCCGACCGGGATCCGTGCCTGTTATCGATCGTGCGTCGCGCCCATTCCCGGGGCAGCCTGGTGGCGGGGTTGTGCCTCGGTGCCTATCCCGTGGTCGCGAGCGGAGTGCTGGGCGGTCGTACCGTCGTCACCCATTGGGAGGGTGCGGCGGAGCTCGCCCTGCGGTACCCGGCGGTCGACGTCCGCTCGTCCGACCTGTACATCGACCACGGGGATGTGATCACCTCCGCGGGGACGGCCGCCTCGCTCGACGCGTGCGTCCACATCGTCCGATCCCGGCTCGGTGCCGCGAAAGCCGCCGTGCTGGCCCGCCGGATCGTGGTGGCGCCGCACCGCGAGGGTGACCAGGCGCAGTACGTGGAACTGCCGGTGCCCGACGGGGGAGACGACGGGGAGATCAGGGAGACGATCGACTGGGCCCTGGCCAATCTCGACCGGCCACTCTCGGTGGACGACCTCGCCGGACACGCCTGCATGAGCAGACGCAGCTTCGCCCGGAAGTTCCGCGCGACAACCGGCACGAGCCCCGGGCGATGGGTGCTGTCGCGTCGGCTCGACCACGCGCGGACGCTGCTCGAGACCACGACCCGCTCGATCGAGGACATCGCCCGCGACTGCGGGTTCGGCAGCGCGGTGACGTTCCGGCAGAACTTCGACAGGAAGTACTCGACGACACCGTCGTCCTACCGTGCCCGGTTCGGGGAGGCGCAGGAGTGAGTCCGACCAGGCCCGTCGCCCCGGACCATGCGGACGCGTCCCGACCGGGAGGGGCGACGCCTTCCCGGTGCCGGAACGCGGCCGCAGACGTCATGGCCACAATCTGCGTGACCAGAAAATCTAGCCGCCGGACAGGGGCAGGTAGTCGTTGGTCATGGCAGCGGCGCCGTCGACCTCGGTCTCCAGCAGTCCGTTGTCATGCATCCACGACGCGTAGGCCGCCCAGTCCCGGGCTGTCTGCCGCCCGAAATCCTCCTCGGGTAGAAGCGCCAGCGTGGCGTCGATCATCTTCTCCAGCATGTCGGGCTCGTAGGAGCCCTCGGTCACCGGGGTGAGGGACTCGAGGGCAATCCGGCGGTCCGCCAACGCGGCCTGCTGCCCGGCCTCGGTTCCGGTGAGGAAGTCGCCCACGCGCTCTGCATAGTCGGCGTCGCCGGCGAGCCGGTTCGGGTTCGCGATGATCACCAGTTCCGCGTAGTCGGGCACCCCGAGTTCGGTGACCGGCATGATCTCGACATCGCCCCGGGCGCCGAGTTCCACGCCTTCGATGTTGCGGAACGCCCCGAAGATCGCGTCCACCTGGTCGGTGAGCAGCGACTGGTTGAGACTCTGCTGGACATTGGGGGTGGAAATCGAGTCAGGGTCGATTCCGGCCTCACGGGCGATGAAGTCGAGGGTCGGTTCCTGGGAGGCCAGCCCCGACAACCCCACGGTCTTGCCCTCCAGCTCGGCTGCGGAGGTGATGCCCGACTCCGTTCTGGCGATCAGGGAGGTCAAGGACGTCGGGATCAGTGCCGCGACCGAGATCACGTCGAGTCCCTGTTCGACGGCGATGAGCGTGTCGGGTTCGTAGGAGATGGCCAGGTCGACCCGCCCCAGGGACACCTCCCGGGCGGCGTCGGCCGTGTTGGACGGCGTCGTGAACGTCACGTCCACGCCGGCGTCGGCGTAGGTGCCGGTGTGCTGCGCGGTGTACAGGGCCACATGGTCGGGATTGGGGCTCCAGTCGAGCAGAACACTGACCGGGGCGTTGTCGGTGGCTCCCGACTCGGCGGCTCCGGGCGCGGCGGTGTCCGGGGATGTCTGACATCCGGTCAGCGCGACCGCGGCAGCGGCCGCGATCGCGAGCATGCGGGCGCCGGGTCGCGTGAGGGCCCGGCGTCGGATCCTGCTGGGTCGTGGTTCCGTCATGATGGGTTCCTTTCCCCGGTGGGAGTGTTCCACGGGCAGATCAGGCGTTCGAGGATGGTCGCAGTGGCGAGCAGGATGCTGGACATGATCGTCAGCACCGCCACCTGGGCAAAGACGAAGTCGGTTTGTAGCCGGGGGATCGCCTGGAGCATGAGGTAGCCCAGGCCGTTGGTCGAGCCGGTGTACTCGGCGAAGACGGCGGCCACCGGCGCGAAGGTGACCGAGACTCGCAGCCCGGCGAAGCCGCGAGGCGCGGCGAAGGGCAGACGCACCCGCCAGAAGAGCGACCACCTGGTGGCGTGCAGGCTCCGCAGGGTGTCGATCATCCGGGCGTCGACCGAGCGGATTCCGGAGAGGAGATTGAGGGCGACCGGGAAGAAGCACAGCAGGGCCACCACGATGACCTTCGGCGCCATGCCGTAGCCGAGGGAGATCGTCAACAGTGGGCCTATCACGATGACCGGGATGGCCTGAGAGGCGACCAGCAGGGGGGTCATGGCCTGACCGATGGCGGGCACGAATGCGCTGACGATCACCACGGCCACGGCGACGAACACCCCGAGTACCACTCCGGTGATCGTCTCGGTGGCGGTCAGCAGCGTGGCGGAACCGAGCCGGTCGGGCCAGGTGGTCACGAGCGAGTCGAACACGGCGAGGGGTGCGGGAATGACGTACTCGGGCACGAGCTCGAGCGTGGTGGCCGTGATCCACGCGGCGAGGACCAGCAGGAGCGTGACGCAGGCAGGGCCGGCGGACCGGACGAATCGCACGGTCATCGGTTGGTTCCGCCCTCGGCGAGGTGCGATTCCCGGGCCAGTGCCTGGAGCACTTCCCGGCGAGCTGCAGCGAAGTCCTCGTCGCCGAGGAGGACCTCTCGGGGGCGGTCGTCGCCGAACCATCCCGGCCAGGTGCGGACCACACGCGCCGGGGCGTCGGCCTCGTCTCGTGCCAACAGGACCACGCGTTCGGCGAGGAGCAGCGCCTCATCGACGTCGTGCGTGACCATGACGAGGGTGGCCGAGGTGTGGGTGATGGTGTCGCGGAGCCACTGCTGGACCTCCGCACGGGTAATCGCGTCGAGCGCCCCGAGCGGCTCGTCGGCCAGCAGCACGGGTTTGCGCGCCAGCAGAGCCCGCGCGAGAGCGGCGCGCTGGCGCATGCCCGCGCTGAGAGCTGAGGGACGGGCATCGGACCAGGCGCCCAGTCCCACGCGGTCCAGCATGCGCTGGGCCTCGGATCGGGCCACGCGCCGGCGCACTCGTTGGTTGCGGAGACTGATCGCGACGTTGTCGAGCAGGGACAGCCAGGGCAACAGGCTGTCGCCCTGGGGCATCAACGCGCAGGACTCCAGGCGTCGTGCGGGCCGGCGTTCATCGAGGACGGCGGCGGTCCCGGTGGTCGGTTCGACGAGGCCGGCGATCACCGACAGCAGCGTCGACTTACCGCATCCGCTGCGTCCGACAACGGCGATGTGCTCGCCTACCGGAACGGACAGGTTGAGGTCTGCGAGAACCGGGCGGAGCGCGCCCGGATAGGTGTGTCCCAATCCATCCAACGCCACTGCCGTGGTTCCTGGGCGGCTCACGAAAGCGCATGCCAGCGCATCTGACATCCCTCCGCTCGTGTGAACGAGTTCAGGTTCAGCGGGTGTGATCTCAGCCCCGTTCGGTAGGGGCACCCCGTGTCATCGATGCTGATCTTGCGGATCAGCTCGAAGTCCGAACGTACCACCGGCACGTCTCGGGATCTGATGTGCGTCCATGGCTGGAGCGAGGCGCGGGCGGGCCGCCGTCAGTAGAGAGCGGATTGCCGGCCCGTGTCGGCGCGAGTGCGCCCCCGAGAGGATTCGAACCCCTGACCAGCCGGGTAGAAACCGGATGCTCTATCCACTGAGCTACGGAGGCCTGGCGACGCGCGCGTGGGGCGTCGCCGGGAGAATGGTAACCGATCCGGGGGGTGGGTCCGACAGTGGCGAATCGGCCCGGGGGCGCCGCGGTTCCTACGATGGTGGTCATGACGTCGTCGAAGACCGCCCCCGCCACCGCCGGGCGGTTCGGAACCCGCAACATCGTCGCCCTGGTACTGCTCCTGGCGGCGGTGGCGGCCGGGGTGGTGATCCCACTGTCGGCCATGTCCGCCGAGGTGGCGCTCGAGCTGGTGGGCGTGCCCGATCCGGGTCCGCTCACCACGGCCGGCCTCCCGGCGCTCCGGTCGATCGCCGAGCTCCTCGCCGCCGTGGCCGTGGGGGCGGCGCTGTTCGCGGCGTTCTTCACCCCGCCGCAGAAGGACAAGACCCTCGACGTCGACGGTTACCGCATGCAGCAGATCTCGTCGTGGGCGAACATCGCCTGGGCGATCGCCGCGGCACTGCTCATCCCGCTGACCCTGTCGGACGTCTCCGGGCGCACCTTCCTCCAGTCGCTCCCACCGGACCAGTGGTTGGTCGCGATCAACCAGATCGACATCGCGTCCTCGTGGCGCTGGGCGGCGATCATCGCGCTGGTCGCCGGGATCGGGCAGCGGCTCACGCTGAGCTGGCGATGGTCGGTCATCTGGCTGGCCGTCTCCCTGCTGTCGCTGCTTCCGGTGGCGGCCACGGGCCACGCGTCCGGCAGCACCGCGCACGACCTGGCCACCAACTCGCTGATGATCCACCTGTTCGGCGCCGCGTTCTACGTGGGTGGGCTCATCGCGCTGATCATCCACACGTGGCGCGGCGGCTCGCGCGTCGCCCTGGCCCTGCGCCGCTACTCGGTGGTGGCGACGGTCGCGATCGTCGCCCTCGGGTTCACGGGCGTGATCAACGCGCTCGTCCGCCTGCACCCGGGTGACCTTCTCACCTCCACCTACGGATTGCTGGTCGTGTCCAAGGCGTTGGCGCTGTGCCTGTTGGCGCTGTTCGGTCTGGCGATCCGCCGCCGGATCATCGCCAAGATCGAGTCGACGGGGGCCAATGCGCCGGTCGACCGGCCCACGCTGCTGCGGATCATCGTGGTGGAGGCCGTCGTCATGGCCGGCACCCTGGGTCTGTCGGTCTCTCTCGGCCGCACCCCGCCGCCGGCGCCGCTGTACGTGCCCACGAGGCAGGAGGCGCTACTGGGCTTCGAGTTGCCCGGGCCCTTCGCGTTCGGAACGGTCTTCGGCACCTGGCGCTTCGACCTGGTCCTGGGGCTGGCCGCGGTGGTCCTGCTCGGCCTGTACCTCTGGGGCCTGGTGCGCCTGCGCCGCCGCGGGGACGCCTGGCCGCTGAGCCGCACCGCGTTCTGGGTGGCGGGCTGCGTGATCCTCTTCCTCACCACCAGTTCCGGCATGGGGATGTACATGATGGCCGACTTCGCCAGCCACATGGTGGGCCACATGCTCATCTCGATGCTGGTGCCGGTCCTCCTCGCGCTCGGCGGCCCGTTCACACTGGCCCTGCGCGCACTCCCGGCCGCCGGTCGCGGCAACCCTCCCGGGCCCCGCGAGTGGCTGGTGGAGTTCATCAACAACCCGCTCTCGCACTTCCTCACCCACCCGATCGTGGCGTCGGTGCAGTTCGTGGCCGGTTTCTACCTCATCTACTTCGGCGGGTTCTATCAGACGTTGGCCTCGGAGCACCTGGGCCACATGTTCATGAACGTGCACTTCCTCATCAGCGGCTACCTGTTCTACTGGGTGATCATCGGCGTGGACGCCGCGCCGCGGCACTTCTCGCCGATGTACAAGCTCATGGTCCTGCTGAGTTCGCTGCCCTTCCACGCGTTCTTCGGCATCCTGCTCATGAACACCAAGACCGTGCTGGCCGAGCCCTGGTATTCGGGCATCGGCCTGCCGTGGATCCCGGATCTGCTGCAGAGCCAGCAGGTCGGCGGTGGCGTCGCGTGGGCGGCGGGGGAGATCCCGCTGGTGATCGTCATGTTGGCCCTGGCGTGGCAGTGGTACCAGAGCGACATGCGCGAGGCGCGGCGCGGCGAGCGGCAGGCCGACCGTGATGACGATGCCGAGCTCAAGGCCTACAACGAGATGCTCCGGGAGATGTCCCGCGCCGACCGCCGGCCCTGAGACCGAACACCTCGTCGTCGTCACAGGGGCCGGTTCTCCACACCCCCCGCCCCCCTCCACAGGGCGGCCACCGCGGGCGGCGGGAACGAGGGGTGACGACGACGAGGTGGGGCACGCTGCAAGTCACGAGGCCGACGCACGGTCGGCCGAACGTGACAGGAGTGACCCCATGAACGAGACCCACACGACCGTCCGCGGAACCGTGATCACCGACCCCACCACCCGGAGAGTGGGCGACGACCAGGTGTTCACCTTCCGGGTGGCCAGCAACAGCCGCTACCAGGACCGGCTCACCGGCGAATGGAAGACCGGCGGCACTCTGTACTTCTCGGCCAACTGCTGGGGACGCCTCGGGCAACGGGCGTCCGGCGCGCTGTGCAAGGGCGACGGCGTGATCCTGCACGGCCGGCTGCTCACCAACGAGTACGAACGCGACGGCCGCATCATGCGCGACCTGGAGATGCGGGTCAGCGCCGTGGGGCCCGACCTGTCCCGCATGGACGTCACCGTGCGCCGCGCCAGGACGGACGCGCCGACCGAGGGGGCCGGCGTCGACGGGGCGGGCATCGACGGTGCGGGCGTCGACGAGGCCGGCCTCCGGGGAGCT
>NZ_JAALDN010000246.1 GCF_014144855.1 Dietzia maris
CGGCTCCGTCGCCGCGCCGACGCCCGCCTCGGGGTCCGTCGCTGCGCCGGCGCCCGCACCCGTACCGCTGCCCACGCCGCAGGAGCTGCAGCAGCAGGCGGAGACTGCAGTCGCCGACGCGGAGAAGGCGGTACACGAGTTCGCCGGACAGGTCGACGCCGCCGCGAAGTCGCTGTTCGCCCCCCTCGCCCCGCCGGCTCCGCCGCAGGGCTGAGACCGCGAGGGGGTGCTCGCGGCCGGACTTTGAGACACTGGTCCGGTGACCTCTTCGAGTGATGCCTTCAAGACCCCGTCCGGCATGTCCGGCACCACCCGATCGGCCGAGCTCTTCGCCGAGGCCTGCGAGCTGATCCCCGGCGGAGTCAACTCCCCGGTCCGCGCCTTCAACTCCGTCGGCGGAACCCCGCGTTTCATGCGTGAAGCGCGGGGTTCCCGCATGACGGACGTCGACGGCAACACCTACATCGACCTCGTCTGCTCGTGGGGCCCCATGATCCACGGGCACGCCCACCCCGAGATCGTCGACGCCGTCCGCGACGCCGCCACCCGCGGACTGAGCTTCGGCACCCCGACCGAGGGTGAGGTCGACCTCGCCCGCGAGATCGTCGCCCGCACCTCCGTCGACGAGGTGCGCCTGGTCAACTCTGGCACCGAGGCCACCATGAGCGCCGTGCGCCTGGCCCGCGGATTCACCGGCCGCTCCAAGATCGTCAAGTTCTCCGGGTGCTACCACGGACACGTCGACGCACTGCTCGCCGACGCCGGGTCGGGCCTGGCCACGTTCGCGCTGCCGGACTCGCCCGGCGTCACCGGCGCGACCGCCCACGACACGATCGTGCTGCCGTACAACGACATCGACGCCGTCAGGGTGGCCTTCGCCAACCACGGCGACGAGATCGCCTGCGTGATCACTGAGGCCGCCGCCGGCAACATGGGCACCGTCCCGCCGCTGCCCGGCTTCAACGAAGAACTGCGCACCCTGTGCTCCGACAACGGGGCACTGCTCGTGATGGACGAGGTCATGACCGGATTCCGCGCCGGGGACCGCGGCTGGTGGGGGATCGACGGTGTCGCCGGCGACCTGACCACCTTCGGCAAGGTCATGTCCGGAGGACTGCCCGCCGCCGCGTTCGGAGGTCGCGCCGACGTCATGGCCGCCCTCGCCCCCGCCGGCCCCGTCTACCAGGCCGGCACCCTGTCCGGGAACCCCGTCGCCGTGGCCGCGGGTCTGACCTCCCTGCGGCTGGCCGACCACTCCTGCTACTACACGCTGCAGACCAACGCCGACCGGCTCGAGGCGCTGATCAGCAACGCTCTGCAGGCCGCGGGTGTCGCGCACACCATCCAGCGGGCGGGCACCATGCTCAGCGTGTTCTTCTCCGAGGATCAGGTCACCGACTACGCCGGGGCCAAGGCCGCCGAGACCTTCCGCTACGCGCCGTTCTTCAACACGCTGCTCGACCGCGGCATCTACGCTCCGCCCAGCGCGTTCGAGACCTGGTTCGTCTCCACCGCGCTCACCGACGACGACTTCCAGCACATCTCCGACGCGCTGCCGGTGGCCGCGGAAGCTGCCGCCGCGGCGTCCGCCCCGGAGACGGGCCGATGAGCAGCAACGGGCGAGGACTGCGCGGGCGGCTCGCCGTCCCGTCGACGGGACCCACCTCACTGCCGATCCCCCTCCGGGGAGATCATCCCGCCCCCGCCGTGGCGCCGCCGTCGCTGGGCGGGTCC
>NZ_JAALDN010000247.1 GCF_014144855.1 Dietzia maris
TCGAGCTCGTCGGCGGACACCTCCTCGAGCACCCGCCAGGTGTCGCCGTCGCGGATTACGCGCGCCTTCTCCGGGGTGGTCTCGCGCAGCCGGGTCACACAGAACGGGCAGTGCGCCTCCGCGGCGGACGGGTCCACCGCGGTGACCCGCCCGGGGGAGTGGTCGATGGGCCGGTGCGCCCGACCGGGCACGGTCCACACCTCGGTGCCGGTGAACGGATTGGTCTGCTTGACCGTGCCGTCCGCCATGCGGCGAAGCGGCGGGACCGGGGACGACAGGGTGTGGGGCGCAGTGGTCACCCATCGAGCGTAGGTGGCCGCAGGCCGCTGACGAGGTCAAATATATGTCGTTTCACCGGTAGTAATGTGATCTAGGTAACAGTATTCTGAGTTTACGCGATGTTTAGGTCAGGTAAGGGGATCGGTGCAGGCGATCCGCTGCATCCTCCGGCAGAAGCAAGGGACACCGAGAGAAGGATCGACTATGTCTTCGAAACGCGCACGACATCTGAGGGCGGCGGCGCTCACCAGCGCAGCGCTGCTCGCTGCCGCCGGTTCGCCGGCGATCGCAGGTGCCCAGACCGGGTCGCTCAACGGCGAGCTCGGTCTGAACCTCGAACTGCTGCTCGGTTCGGCCGGGTCGGGTGAGGGCGGATCGCTCGACGGAGGCATACCGAGCGGCTCGCTGGATCCCGGCTCGCTGGAGCCGCTGTCCGCCGGTTCCGATACCGGCTCGGATGATCTCTCGGGGCCCGGTTCGCTGGACCCCGGCTCCGTGCCGTCGGGGTCGTCCCCGGACACCGGATCGCTCAACCCGGGATCGCTCGACCCCGGTTCGCTGGACCCCGGCTCCCTGGACCCAGCCTCGCTGCAGCCGTTGTCCGCGGGGTCCGATGCCGGGTCGGATGACGTGGGCTCTGACGAAGGGTCGCTGGAGGAGGGGTCCCTGGATGCGGGTTCCCTGGCGCCGTTGTCGGCGGGCTCGGATGCCGGCTCGGACGACGGGTCGTTGGACCCCGGTTCCGCCGAGGGCGGATCGCTCGTGGCCGTGACTCTGCTCCTGGCGCTCGGATCGTCCGGTTCCGAGGCGGGTGATGGCTCGCTGGCGCCGCTGTCAGCCGGTTCTGAGGGCGGGTCGGATGATCTGGGTTCGGGTGACGGGTCGTTGGAGGGGTCGCTGGATGCGGGTTCGCTCGCGCCGTTGTCGGCCGGTTCTGAGGGCGGGTCGGACAACGAGCCCGGGGAGGGGTCGGTCGACCTCGGTTCACTCGCGCCCGGGTCCCTTGCTCTGGGCTCCCTGCCTCTCGCATCGGTGGGAGGATCGCTGGGGCCGTTGTCGGCGGGTTCCGGTGGCGGGTCGGATGACATGGGTTCGGAGGACGGGTCGGTGGAGGGGTCCCTGGCGCCGTTGTCGTCCGGTTCTGATGCCGGTTCGGGCAACGGGACGGGGGAGGGTTCGCTCGACGGGTCGTTGGAGGGCTCCCTCGACGGGGGTTCCCTCGCACCGTTGTCGGCCGGGTCCGATGAAGGGTCGCTGGAGGAAGGCTCGTCTGAGGGCTCCCTGCCGATGGGATCTCTCGAACCGGGATCGGCCACCGGCTCCCTCGCTCCCCTCGGGTCCCTCACGGCGTCGCTGGCCCCACTCGGGTCCGCAGGATCGGCTGCGGGGTCACTGCCGCTGCTGCTGCCTGTCGCGCTCATCGGCGGTTCCGTGGCTGCTGCACCGATGATCCTGCAGGTGGGCGCGGACATGGGGATCGCGCTTCCGCCGCTGCCGGGCCTCCCCGCTCCGGTCGCGGCAGCGCCGGCGGTCGCCGCGCCGCCGGTT
>NZ_JAALDN010000248.1 GCF_014144855.1 Dietzia maris
AGGCTCACGCTCGCCCCCGACGGCCGGTGGCGGGGCGACGGCACCGCCCCCGACCCGCACGAGGTGGTCCGACGGTACGGGCCGCCGTCATCCGGGGGCGCCGGTGACGACGGGGACGATGGCGACGACGACGAGGTGGGCATCCCCCTCACCTGGGCCGCCCCCGACCGTCGCGCGCACAGACGTGCCGTGGTGGACTGCCTCGAGGCGATCCGCGCCGGCGAGGTCTACCAGACCTGCCTGAGCACCCGCCTCGACGGCAGGCTCCGCGCGGACCCGCTCGAGACCTTCCTCTCCCTGGCCCGCCGCGCCCCCGCCGCGCGGTCGGCGTACCTCGAGGGCGAGTGGGGCGCGGTGCTGGCCTTCTCCCCCGAGGAGTTCCTCGTACGCACCGGCGACGACGTCCGCACCAGCCCCATCAAGGGCACGGTGCCCGCCGACCGCGACCCCGCCGAACTCCTCGCCTCCGCCAAGGACGTCGCGGAGAACATCATGATCGTCGACCTCGCGCGCAACGACCTCGGACGAGTGGCGGACGTGGGCTCGGTGAGGGTGTCCGACCTGCTCGCCGTCCGTCCCGCGCCCGGCGTCCACCATCTGGTCTCCACCGTCACGGCGCGCACCTCGGTGGACCACGACGCCCTCGTGGCCGCCACCTTCCCACCCGCCTCGGTCACCGGGACCCCCAAGCAGCGTGCCCGGGAACTCATCGCCGGCTGGGAGCCGCGGTCCCGCGGCCTGCACTGCGGCACCTACGGGTTCGCGACCGCCGACACCCTCGACCTGGCGGTGGCCATCCGCACCCTCGAGGTGGCGCCGGACGGCCGCTGCGAACTCGGGGTGGGCGGCGGGATCACCATCGACTCCGACCCGGACGCCGAATGGGACGAATGCGTGCACAAGGCGGCGTTCACCTGGGGCGGCGGGCCCGCGCCCTGGCTCTGAGCCGCCGCGCCCCCTCAGGCGCGTGAGTCGAGCACGGCCTGGTAGAGGTCCCGCTTGGTCACCGCCGACCCCTCGGCCACGGCGGCGCAGGCGTCCTTGAGCCGCTCCCCCGCCTCGACCCGCTCCTCGACGATCTCCACGAGGTCCTCGAGGGTGGCGGTCGACCCGGCGGCGTCGGCACCCTCGACCACCACGACGATCTCCCCCAGCACGCCGCCGGCGGTCCGCTCGGCCAGCTCACCCAGGGTGCCGCGCAGGACCTCCTCGTAGGTCTTGGTCAACTCCCGGCACACCGCCGCCCGGCGATCGGCGCCCAGGACCTGCGCCGCCTCGGCGAGCGTGTCGGCCAGGCGGTGCGGGGACTCGAAGAACACACAGGTGCGCTCCTCCGCCGCCAGCCGGGCCAACCACGTCCGGCGTCGGCCCGGGCGCCGCGGCGGGAACCCGTCGAAGCAGAAGCGGTCGACCGGCAGCCCGCTGAGCACCAACGCCGTGGTGACCGCCGACGGACCCGGGAGACACGTCACCGGGAGCCCGGCCTCGATGCACGCCACGACCAGCGAGTACCCCGGGTCCGACACCGCCGGCATCCCGGCGTCGGTCACCACCGCCACCACGTCCCCGGCGCGGACCCGCTCGATCAACTGGGGCACGCGACCGGCCTCGTTGTGCTCGAAGAAACTCATCACCCGCCCCCCGATGGTCACCCCGAGGGCCGTCGAGAGGGAACGCAGCCGGCGGGTGTCCTCCGCGGCCACGATGTCGGCGGTCGCCAGGACCTGCCGCAGCCGATCCGAGGCGTCAGCCGGGTTCCCGATGGGGG
Source organism: Dietzia maris (assembly GCF_014144855.1). Classification (GTDB taxonomy): domain Bacteria; phylum Actinomycetota; class Actinomycetes; order Mycobacteriales; family Mycobacteriaceae; genus Dietzia; species Dietzia kunjamensis. The sequence goes on from NZ_JAALDN010000248.1 coordinate 1,769, forward strand.
TGGCCGCCAACACGACACGTCCGGACGTCATGACGACCACCCTATCGGTGGCCGGGCGCATCCCCGCCCGGCGCACGGCCCCCACTATGCTCTGCCTGTGACCTCGACCATCGGCGTGCGCTCACCAGGACGCCCGCTGCCCGCCCCCGACACCGGCCCGGTCGACACGACCCGCGACCTGATCGTCACCGGCGTCATCCTGGTCCTGGCGTTCCTCTCCCGCTTCTGGGGCCTGACCTCGGCCACGGACAAGGGCACCCCGGTCTTCGACGAGAAGCACTACGCACCGCAGTCGTACAACGTCGCCCAGCTCGGCATCGAGGAGAATCCCGCCTACGGCCTGGTCGTCCACCCGCCCGTCGCCAAGCAGATCCAGTCCATCGGCGGCATGCTCTTCGACTACTCCCCCCTGGGCTGGCGGTTCACCGCGGCCCTGGCCGGGGTGCTCGTGGTGCTCATGGTCATGCGCATCACCCGGCGCCTGACCCGGTCCACCCAGCTCGGCCTCGTCGCCGGGCTGCTGCTGTGCCTCGACGGCGTCAGCTTCGTGACCTCCCGCATCGGCATGCTGGACATCTACCAGGTGCTCTTCGTCGTCGCGGCCGCCGGCGCCCTGTTGGTGGACCGCGACCAGATGCGCGCCCGCATGCACCGGACCGCCCTCGAGGGCAGGCTCCACCTGTCGAGCCTGGGACCGCGACTGGGATTCCGCTGGTGGCGCTTCACAGCCGGCGTCATGCTGGGCCTCGCCCTCGGGGTCAAGTGGTCCGGCCTGTACTTCATCGCCTTCTTCGGTGTGATGACCGTGGCGTGGGACTGGGCTCTGCGCAGCCGTTACGGGGTCCAGCGCCCCCTCGCGGGCGCACTGCTGCGCGACGCGGTGCCGGCCTTCCTCACCCTCGTCCTCTGGCCGGCGATCCTGCACATGTTCACGTGGCTGCCCTGGTTCGCGAACGAGAACTCCGTGTACCGGCACGTCGTGGGCGACGAGGTCGAGGACAACTGGCTGCCCGACTCGGTGCAGTCGTGGCTGTACTACCAGTCGTCGGTCCTGGACTTCCACTCCACGCTGACCACCTCCGCCGGGAACCGGCACCCCTGGGAGTCCAAGCCGTGGACCTGGCCCATGAGCCTGCGACCGATGCTCTACTACGTCGAGCAGGGCGAGGGCATCGCCGGCTGTGGGGAGACCTCGTGCGTGCGCGCGATCATGCTCCTGGGCACGCCCGCCATCTGGTGGCTGGCCATCCCCGTCCTGGCGTGGGCGTTCTGGCGCGCCGTCATCTGCCGCGACGGCCGCTACGCGTTCCCACTGGTGGGCTACATGGCCGGCTACCTGCCGTGGTTCTTCCAGCACGACCGCCAGATGTATTTCTTCTACGCCTCGGTCATGGCGCCGTTCTTCGTCATGATCATCGCGCTCGTGTTGGGCGAGATCGCCGGCAGGGCCACCGACTCCCCCCGGCGGCAACTCATCGGTCGTGCGATCGTCAGCCTGTACCTCGCGCTGGTCGTGGTGAACTTCATCTACGCGCTGCCCATCCTCTCGGGGATGCCCATCACCCAGACCGAGTGGAGTCACCAGCTCTGGCTACCTTCCTGGCGCTAGCGCAGTCGCCCCCGCGAGGTCCCCACCCGCACGTGGATCCCGCCCCCTGAGCATGTGCTGATCACCGGCTCGGCGCCGCCTGATCCCCGCGCCCCGCGGCCGGGGACGAGGTGTCGCCGACGGTGTGCGGTCAGTACCGTCGCGGCAGTGAACGAGCTATCCCTTCCCTTCGCCGATCTCCCGATGAGCGACGTGACCCAACAGTGGCTGGTCGAGAAGCCGGCCATGATCGCCCTGTACCTCGTGCTGGCGCTGCTGGTGCGGTGGGTGCTCCACCGGGGCATCGACCGGATCACCGCCCCGTCGAAGAACGCGTCCCCGTCCTCGTGGCGGCGCCGCCGACAGGAACGGGCCGACCGGCGCGCCGGCGCGCACACGGTCGAACTCGACCCCGACGGCGACCGCGGTGAGGTCACCGCCGACGAGAGTGGCGGTCTCACCGCCGCGAGTCTGAAGAAGAACAGTCGACGACGCTCCGCGGAGCACGTGCGGACCGAGCATCGACGCGCGGAACGGCGGGCACAGCGGATGGCCACCATCGGGTCGGTGCTCAAGTCGATCGTCTCGTTCGCCGTGCTCGTGTGGGTGGTGCTGCAGACCCTGGCCATCGTCGGCGTCAACGTGGCGCCCTTCATCGCGTCCGCCGGGATCGTCGGCGTCGCGCTGGGCTTCGGCGCCCAGGCCCTCGTCCGGGACTTCCTCTCCGGTCTGTTCATGCTCTTCGAGGACCAGTACGGCGTCGGTGACTGGGTCGACCTGGGCGAGGCCGAGGGCACGGTCGAGCACGTGGGACTGCGCGTCACCTCACTGCGGGACCTGCACGGGACGCTCTGGTACTGCCGCAACGGCGACATCGCCCGGGTCGGGAACTACAGCCAGGACTTCGGCGTCGCGTTCCTCGAGATCCCCGTGTCCTACACCGCCGACGTCGACCGGGCGTGCACCGTGGCCATCGAGACCGCCAGGCAGGCGGCGGCCGAGGAGCCGATCGCGTCGAACCTCATCTCGGGCCCGGAGCTCCAGGGCGTGAACGCGCTGGACGCGGACTTCTGGTCCCTGCGGATGACCGCGGTGACGCAGGCCAACACCCAGTGGGCCACCGAGCGGGAGCTGCGGCGCCGCATCCGCAACGCCTTCGACGAGGCCGGCATCGACGCCCCGTACCCGGACGGCCTCCCGGTGTCCGCGATGCGCGCGATGGCCTCGGGGTGAGGCCCGGGCGGCGACAGCCGTTCCCGCCCGGTCGGCGCTAGCCGCCCAGCACCCTGTCGATGCTGAACCGGCCGGCGCCGACCGCCGCCACGAGCAGCGCCCCCACCCCGAGCGCCACCACGAGCTCCCAGCCGTTCTGCGTGATGAACGGGCCGTTGGTGGCGTGGACGAAGTAGAACGCGCCGGCCATGTCCACGCCGAGCAGGATGCCCGCGAGCGGGGTGAGGAGCCCGGCGATGAGGGCGGCCCCCGCCACCAACTCCACCCCGGCGACGATCGCGGCGGTGACGGCCGGCTGCGGGATGCCGTAGCTCGAGAACTGCTCGGCCACCCGGCTCAGGCCGAGGGTGAAGAACTTCTGCCACCCGTGGGCCGCGAACACCACCCCGAGCCCGACACGGGCCAGGAGGATCGCGGCGTCCCGGAGGGTCTCCATCCCCCTCACGGGAGGATGCCCCGGCCGGCCTTGGCGAGTCGGCGGTGGAGGGCCGTCATCGCGATCTGGTAGAGCGGCGGGGCGAACTTCTGCGCGGCGAAGCCGATGCGGACGTCCGGGGAGGTGTAGACGAGGTAGCGCCCCTTGCGCACGCCCTCGAGCATCTTCTCGGCGGCCTGGTCCGGGGTGACCGCGTGGCGCCGGAACTGGTCGACGGTCCTGGCCACCTCGGGATCGGACCTGTCGACGCCCGCGATCTCGACGGTCTCCACGAGCGGGGTGTCGACGCCGCCGGGGCAGACGAGGTGCACGCCGATGTCGTACGGCGCCAGGTCGAAGCGCAGGACCTCGGCGACGCCGCGGATCCCGAACTTGGCGGCACTGTAGGCGGCGTGCCACGGCAGGCCGAGCAGACCGGCGGCGGACGAGACCAGGACGAGCGCGGCGGGCTTGCGGGCGGTCATCATCGCGGGCACGAACGCCTCCACCACGTGGATGGTGCCCATGAGATTGACCTCGACCATCGACCGCCAGATCCGGTGCTCGAGCAGATCCGGGCGGCCCCAGGCCGAGTTGCCGGCCACGTGGAAGATCGCGTCGGGCGCACCGCTGTCGGCCACGACGCGCGCCCCGAACGCCATCACGGCCTCGTGGTCGGTGAGATCGAGCGCCTCGGCCACGAGCACGGGCGCACCGGCGTCCCGGCAGGCCTGCTCGGCGGAGGCCAGCCCCTCGGCGTTGAGGTCGGTGAGCACCAAGCGGGCGCCCTCATCCGCGAGCCGGAGGGCCGCCGCGCGACCGATCCCGCTGGCCGCGCCGGTCACCACGCAGACCCTGCCCCGGTAGTTCTTGATCCGTCGCCTCGACATCTACTCCCCCACGTCCGGGCCCGGATCGAAAAGCGGCGGGCCACCCG
>NZ_JAALDN010000024.1 GCF_014144855.1 Dietzia maris
GAGGTGGTCCCGCCGGTCCCGGACTGGCTGGTGCGGGCGGCGCGGAACGGGCTCGCGGCGGCAGCGGCGGTGGAGCCGGCGGTCACGGGGTCGGCACACACGCCCGGGGCCGACCGTACTGCTGACTACACCCCGGATACCGCCCTGGTGAACCTCTACGGCCGTGGATCCACGATGGGCCTGCACCAGGACCGCGACGAGGCGTGCATGGCACCGGTCGTCTCGCTGAGCCTGGGTGATGCGTGCACGTTCCGCTTCGGGACCCCGGAGCACCGCGGGCGCCCGTACACCGACGTGCGCCTGGAGTCGGGCGACCTCGTGGTGTTCGGCGGGCCGTCGCGGATGGCCTTCCACGGCGTCCCGAAGGTCTTCGACGGCAGCGCCCCCGCGTGGTGCCGCGAGGTGCTGGGCGCGGAGCCGGGGAGGGTCAACATCACGCTGCGGGAAACCCGGCCGCCTACGCTGGGCGAATGACGTCTGGGCAGAACCCGTCCGCCGGCCGGAGCCGGACCATCCTCGTGGTGGCGCTCGTCGCCGTCCTGGCGGTGGTCGCCGCGGTCGTGACGGTGGTCGTCTCGTCGGCGACGTACGCCCCGGGGGTGCGCACCCTGTCCCCGAAGATCCAGGTGGCGGCCGGTTCCGACCATGTCGATCTCGAGACCGGCCTGGTCATCCGGGTCCCCGAGGGGTGGCGCGCGGAGTCGGGCGAGCTGGTCTTCGGCAGTACCGTCATGAGTCCGGTCGTGGACGAGGAGGCGGGGTCGGGGGCGCAGCCTCCGGCGGCGGAGCCTCCGGCGGACGGGCGATCGGACGGGGTCGTGCTGGCGGGCCGCCTCACCGAGGACCTGTTCGACCCGGAGAACCCGGACAACCAGCTCGCGGCGCTCGCACTGGCCAACGGGATGGGTCAGTTCCTGCTCCCCGTCCCGGGGCGGCCGGTCGAGGAGCGGATCGAACCGCTCTCCACGCGCGTCGGCGACGGCTGGTCGGTGTCGTTCCGGGTGCTCCCCGCGGTCCAGCAGGACATCATCGGCCCGGAGGGCGCGCTGGTGTACTCGGCGGTCGTCGGCGAGGGCGCGCAGCGCTTCTGGCTGACCTACGTCAGTCGTCCGGGCGACGGCACCATGTCGTCACCCCACGCCGAGTGGGCCGACGAGATCGTCGAGCGCCTGCGGCCCTCCGAGGCGTACTACGCGCCACTGGGCCCGGGGGAATCGACCGCCGAACCGGCCTGAGGCCGGCTCAGGGCCGCATGCGCCGGAAGCCCACCACCGGGTTGCCGCCGGCGAGTCCCTCACGCGACGCGCACACGGCCTCGACCTGCGCGCGCGCCTGGTCCCGCACCGGCGTCTCCGGGTCGAGCACCGACAGGTACTCGGAGTGCTCGGCCAGCGCGTCGACGGCCGGCTCGACGAAGCCCTTCACGTCGACGTAGTGCGTCACCTCGGGCGAGGACTCGAACCACATCTGCGGACGCCCCTCCGCGGCGTCCACCCCGACCGCGGCGACCAGGTCGTCGTACGCGGCCCCCACGGCCGCTCCGAACTCCATGTGATCGCTCTGGTTGGGCATCCCCGGCCCGAACTCCTCACCGGAGTACAGGGAGATGACCACGTCCGGGCGATGGCGGCGGATCGCGTCGGCCACCGCGTCGCGCAGTTCGGCGTTGTTGACGATCCGGCTGTCCGGGAAACCGAGGAACTCCACCTCGTCCACCCCGACGATCGCCGAGGACCGCCGCTGCTCCTCCTCGCGGATCGGTCCCGCGATCGCCGGTGCCATCCCCTCGATGCCGGCCTCGCCGCTGGAGGCCAGGACGTAGACGATGCTGCGGCCCTCGGCCGTCCACCGCGCCACCGCGGCGGACATCCCGTACTCGGGGTCGTCGGGGTGTGCTACCAGGACCAGCCCCCGGGTCCAGTCGGTGGGGAACGCCTCGGGCACGGAATGGTCCGAGGATGCCGGGGAGGTGGCCTTCTCGGGCTGGGCTGGGTTCTCTGGCCGGTCCGGGGAATCGTTCATGACCCGAGTATGGCCCTCCTCGGTGCTCGCGTGCCCGCCGTCGCCGGAACGGGCACACGTAAACTTGCCGCGAACCTCATCGTCGTCGTCGTCCCCTCATGGAGGCCCCCAGTGTCCGCACTCTTCCCCGACTACCGCCCCACCTGGGAGACCGACGACCACCGGCTGCTCCGAGAGCACGCCCGCGCGTTCTTCGCCAAGGAGATGACGCCCAACCAGGAGAAGTGGTCCACACAGAAGCACGTGGACCGCGAGACCTGGCTGCGCACCGGCGAGGCCGGCCTCATCTGCCTCGACGTGCCCGAGGAGTTCGGCGGCCAGGGCGGCGACCCGGGCATGGAGTACCTCGTCACCGAGGAGCTCGTCCACTCCGGGGACACCGCCTTCGGCATGGGCGTCGGCTCCACCATCACCCCCCACTACGTGGCGAACTACGCCACGGAGGAGCAGAAGCGCGAATGGCTGCCGAAGATCTGCTCGGGTGAGTGGATCTCCGCCATCGCCATGACCGAGCCCGGCGCCGGGTCCGACCTGCAGGGCGTGCGCACCACCGCCAAGCGGGACGGCGACCACTACGTCATCAACGGCTCCAAGACCTTCATCTCCAACGGTGGCTCCGCCGACTTCGTGGTGGTGGTGGCCAAGACCGACCTCGACGCCGGCCACAAGGGCATGGCCCTGTTCGCCGTCGAGGCCTCGACGCCGGGCTTCGAGCGTGGCCGCGTGCTGGAGAAGATGGGCCGCCACGGCGCGGACACCGCCGAGCTGTTCTTCAACGACATGCGCGTGCCCGCCGCCAACCTCCTCGGTGGCGAGGAGGGGCAGGGCTTCTACCAGCTCATGAACCAGCTCCCGCGCGAGCGCCTGGCGATCGCCGTGGACGCGCTGGCCATGGCCGAGGCCGCCGTCATCGAGACGCTCGAGTACGTCCGCGAGCGGCAGGCGTTCGGCAAGCCGATCCTGGATTTCCAGAACACCCGCTTCGAGCTGGCGCACTGTAAGACCCAGGTCATGGCCACCCGCACGTTCGTCGACCACTGCATCTCCCGGGAGATCGACGGCGAGCTCGACGCCGTCACCGCGTCGATGGCCAAGCTCCAGGCGACCGACATGCTCGACGACGTGGTCGACCGCTGCCTCCAGCTGTTCGGCGGCTACGGCTACATGATGGAGTACCCCATCGCGCAGAAGTTCGCCGGTGCCCGCGTCATGCGGATCTACGGCGGCACGAACGAGATCATGAAGGAGGTCATCGGCCGGGCGCTGTGACGGTTCTGCGCTCCGCCGGCGGCGGCCCGGGGCCGGCCTAGCGGCCGCGCAGCAGTTCGGTGAGCTGGCGGACCGTCGGGACCTTCCCGCCCACGACCAGTTCGTCGTCGACCACGAGGCCGGGAGTCTTCATGAGGCCGTAACCGGCGATCTCGGCGACGTCGGTGACCTCGATGATCTCGTCCTCCCTCCCGAGCCCGTCCAGTGCCTCGCGGGTGCGGGTGACGAGGGTGTGACAGTTCCGGCATCCGGGGCCGAGCACCTTGACGATCATGGTTCCTCCTGGGGTGGTGTGATTCGGGTTCGGTGTGATTCGGGGTGGCTCAGGCGACGAGGTTGAAGAGCAGGCCGATGGCGAGGATGCCGACGGTGACCACGCCGAAGAACAACGCCAGCAGAGGCGGCTTCATCACCCGGCGCAGCATGATCGCCTGCGGTACCGACAGGGCGATCGAGCTCATGATGAACGCCATGACGGTGCCCAGGCTCATCCCCTTGGTCCACAGGGCCTCGGCGATCGGTACGACCCCGGCCCCGTTGACGTACAGCGGTACCCCGGCGAGGGTCGCGACGAGCACGGCCAGCGGGTTGTCCGGACCGGCCCAGCGCAGGAAGAAGTCCTCCGGTACCCAACCGTGGATCGCGGCACCGATGCCGACGCCCACGATCACCCAGATCCACACGTCGCGCAGGATGTCGCGTGATTCGCCCAGGGCTGCGTCGACCCTCTCGCGGAGGGTGGGCACGTGGCCGTCGGCGCGCAGGGCTGCCACGCGGGTGGTGTACACGACCTGGTCGACCCACTTCTCGAGGCGTAGTCGCGACAGGACCCAGCCGGCGACGAACGCGATGCCGGCGCCGGCCGCGACGTAGGCGGCGGCGATGTGCCAGCCGAACATCTCTCCGATCATGATCGCCGCGATCTCGCTGACCAGGGGGGAGGCGATGAGGAAGGTCAGGGTCACCGACAGGGGGATGCCGGCGGCCACGAACCCGATGAACAGGGGGATCGAACTGCAGGAACAGAAGGGGGTGACCACGCCGAGCACGATCGCCAGGGTGAGTCCGACGAACAGGCCTCTGCCCTCGAGCCAGTCACGTGCTCTGTCGAGGTCGAGACTCGCGCGGAGCATCCCCACCACGAACATCAGTCCGACGAGCAGCAGCACGATCTTCACGGTGTCGTAGAAGAAGAAGTGCACCGCTCCGACCGCCCGGTCCGCGAGGTCGAGTCCGAGCCATCCCACGGCGGCGTCCCAGAACCACTCGTTGGACATCCACAGTGCGACCCACGCCACCGCGGCCAGGGCGAGCGCGGCCACGAGCCGCCGGTGCTCGCGGGCCCCGGCCAGATCGTCGGGGCCGGACCGGCCTGCCACGGGAGTGGGGGAGGTGCTCATGGGTCCACTGTACGATTAA
>NZ_JAALDN010000249.1 GCF_014144855.1 Dietzia maris
TAGCGGCCCGACGGGGCACGTGAGGCGGGGACGGGCGGGCGCGTCCGCTCTACACGGGTGGCGTGGGGCTCGTCGCCTGGAGGGTGTCGTGGCCGCCGCGGGCGGGGATCGGCGGGACGTACTCGCGCAGCACGCAGCGGCTGCCGCTGTAGATGGTGGCCATACAGCGGTTGCAGTGCACGCAGAGCGACCGACGCCGGTCGTCCTCCTTGAGCTTGTTGGGTAGGTCGGGCTCACGCAGCAGGCCTCGGCCCATGGCGACGAACTCGAAACCGGCCCCCATCGCCTTGTCGATGGACGGCCGGTCGACGATCCCGCCGAGCAGCATCATCGGCAGGTCCACGGCCTCGCGGATCTGCCGGGCGTCGTCGAACATGTACGCGTCGGTGTACGGGTACTCCTTGAACATCTTCGGACCCACGACCTTCATGCCCATCTTGATCACCGCGGGCTGGGTGGCGGCGAACTCCTCCAGGGGCGCGGCGCCCTTGAACAGGTAGATGGGGTTGAGCAGGGAGCTGCCGACTGTCATCACCAGCGCGTCGGCGGAGCCGTCCTGCTCGAGCCACTGGGCGACCTGGCGGGCCTCGTCGATCCAGAACCCACCGGGCACGCCGTCGTCCATGTTGAGTTTGATCGTCACCGCGATCTTGTCGCCCATGGCGTCGCGGATGGCGCGGCCGATGCGGCGGGCGAAGCGGGCGCGGTTCTCCAGCGATCCGCCGTAGGAATCCTTGCGCCGGTTGAGCTTGGGGCTGAGGAACTCGCTGACGAGGTAGTTGTGACCGAAGTGCACCTCGATGGCGTCGAAACCGGCCTCATACGCACCGCGGGCGGCGCGGACGTGGTCGGACACGATCCGGTCGATGTCCGCCTCCGTGCACGCCTTGGTGATCGCCAGGCCGGTGGGCGCCGGGATCCGGGACGGCCCGAGCGGGGGCAGCCCGTTGGACGACCCGTTGGCGACGGCCCCGGCGTGACCGACCTGGGCGGAGATCGCGGCGCCCTCGGCGTGCACGGCGTCGGTGAGCTTGCGCAGCATGCCACCGTCGTCCATTCCCCAGTGGTATTGGTGCTTGTCGGTGCGGCCCTCGGGGGAGGTCGCGAGGTAGGCCACGGTCGTCATGCCCACGCCGCCGCGCGCGTACTCGGCGTGGAACTCGATGAGCTCGTCGGTGATGCGCCCCTTGGGACAGCGCCCCTCGAAGGTCGCGGCCTTGACGATGCGGTTGCGCAGCGTCACGTTGCCGATCTTGCCGGGGCTGAAGACATCGGGTGCGGGTGTTCCGGGCGCGAGACTCATGAGCAGAACTATAACCTGTTCCACCCGCCCCGTCCCCTGTCTGGCCAGCGCATTTGTCGTGATTCGCCGCAGGCACCCTACGCCGGGCGGCGCTACCGCCCGCCACCTGCAGACCATAGGTTGGCCTTACCCGCTTCAGACGCCCGCACCGATCTCCACGAGCGATACGCCGCAGGCGGTCGTCACGATCCCCGATCCCATCAGTCCTCCCGTCGGGGATCCGAGGCGCCGCCGACCGCGCTCCCGATGTGGACCGCGAGCACGGCCAGCGCTGAGGCGCCCTCCGGGGTGCCCGCCACGACCGGAAAGCAATGGATCATCCCGGGCCAGACCCTCAGGTCGATCGTCGCGCCACGCGAGCGACTGGCCTCGACGAAGCGGCGGACGTCGTCGACCACGAAGTCGTCGCCGCCGCACACGATCGCGGTCGGTGGCGCCGACGCGTCGAGGGGGC
>NZ_JAALDN010000250.1 GCF_014144855.1 Dietzia maris
AACGCGGCGGTGGTCGTGCCGGCGCGCGCCGCGATGGCGGACAGCGTCAGCGCCGGGTAGCCCGTCTCGAGGATGAGCTCGCGGGTGGCGGTGATGATCGCGGCGTCGATCCGGCCGTCGCGCGGCCGCCCCGGCGCGGACTTCGCTGATCCGCCGCGCGCGGTGTCGCCGTCTGCTGTCATGGTCTCACCATAGTTCCGATACGCCGCACATCGTATTACCGCCGCCGGCGCGGGACCCCGCCACCCAGCACCCCAGGGAGAGCCCCGTGCATCTGAGCCCGCTCGACGAGTTCCCCATCCACCAGACGCCCGCGCCGCTGACGTGGCCGACCACCTCGGACCGCAACTTCTACGACCGCTCCTACTTCAACGTGCTGGACCGCGAGGGCCGCTTCATGGTGCTCACCGGGATCGGCTACTACCCGCGCCTAGGCGTGAAGGACGCGTACTTCGTGGTCCGCCGCGGCGACACGCAGACCGCGGTGCGGATGAGCGACGCCATCGACGACGACCGCCTCAACCCCCACGTCGGCGGGTACCGGCTGGAGGTGATCGAGCCACTGCGGGAGATCCGGCTGACCCTCGAGCGAACGGAGGGCATCGCCGCGGACCTGACGTGGCGCGGCCTGTTCCCCGCCGCGCTGGAGGACCCGCACTCCATGCTCACCGACCGGCGGGTGACGCTCCAGGCCAGCCGGTTCGCTCAGGTCGGCTCGTGGGAGGGGTGGATCGAGGTCGACGACGACAAGATGGAGGTCACCCACTCCTCGTCGGTCGCCGCCCGGGACCGCTCGTGGGGTATCCGCCCGGTGGGCGAGGCCGAACCGGCCGGCAGGCCCGACACGGCGTTCCGGGGCATGTGGTGGCTGTATCTCCCGCTGGCGTTCGACGATTTCCAGCTGTTCCTCATCCTGCAGGAGGACCCGGTCGGCCACCGCAGCCTCTACGACTGCACCCGCCGCTGGGCCGACGGCCGGGTCGAGCAACTCGACGGCGTGCGCGTGGCGGTCGAGTACACGCCCGGCACCCGGATCCCGACGGGCGTGCGGGTGGAGTTCATGAACCGCGCGGGCGAGCAGATCCGGCTCGAGGTGGAGTCCCGGCTGTACGCCCCGATCGCGTTCGGCTCCGGTTATGGCGGCGACCCGACGTGGGCGCACGGCACCTGGAAGGGCGAGAACTTCACCGACCGCGTGACCTTCGATCTGACGGACCCGCAAGTCATGGCCGGGGCGGCGTTCAGCCTCATCGACCACGTGGGCCACGCCGTGTGCACCGAGGCCGACGGCACCCGACGCGAGGGCGCGGGTCTGTTCGAGCACGGGGTGATCTGCCCGCATCACCCCTCGGGGTTCTCGGACTGGACCGACGGCGCGGACGCTGGGGCGCGCGCATGAAGGTCATGACCGCCCTGTTCAGCCCGACCGACGCGGTCCGGCGCGCCGAGGAGCTCAGGGAGGCCGGGGCGTCCGGCGTCTTCACCTTCGAGGGCCCGCACGACGTGTTCACCCCCCTCGTGTTGGCCTCGCAGGTCGGCGGCCTGGACCTGATGTCCAACGTGGCGATCGCCTTTCCCCGCAACCCCATCCAGCTGGCGCACCAGGCCCACGACCTGCAGACGCTCAGCGAGGGCCGGTTCATCCTGGGCCTGGGCACGCAGATCCGGGCGCAGATCGAGAAGCGCTACGGCACCGGGTTCGACCGGCCCGTCGAGCGGATGAAGGACCTCGTGGGCGCCCTGCGGGCGATCTTCCATACATGGGCCACGGGCGAGCGACTGGACTTCCGCGGCGAGTTCTACCGCCACACCCTCATGACCCCCACGTTCGTGCCGCCGCCCACCCCGTACGGCCCGCCGCCCATCTACCTCGGTGCGCTCGGCCCGCGACTGACGCGCGCGGCCGCCGAGGCCGCCGACGGGCTGCTCGTGATGCCGTTCGGCACCACCCGGTTCCTCCACGAGCACACGATGCCAAGGGTTCGGGCGGGCCTGGCGGCCGCCGGGCGGAGCGAGGAGGAGTTCGAGGTGGTGCCCGAGGTGATCGTGTCCGTGACGGACGACAGGAGCGACGACGACGACCACATGTCCACCCGCCGCCTGTTGGCGTTCTACGGCTCGACGCCCGCCTACAAACCGGTGTTGGACGCCCACGGCTGGGGCGATCTGCAGCCCGAGCTGAACGCCATGAGCAAGCAGGGGCGGTGGCAGGAGATGACCTCGCTCATCAGCGACGAGATCCTGCACACGATCGCCGCGTGCGGTTCCCCGGCCGAGGTCGCCGCCCACGTCCGCGACCGCGTGAACGGCGTCGGCGACCGCGTGTGCCTGTACCAGACCGGGCCGATCGCCACCGATGCGCTCGCGCAGATCGTCGACGAGTTGGCGGGCCGGCCATGAACACCGTCGAGTTCGAGCAGGTCACCGACGACAGCTACGGCGGTAAAGCCGCAGGTCTGGCCGAGCTCATCCGACTGGGCCTGGACGTACCGCCGGGGTTCGTCATCGCCGACGCGGGGGGCGACCTCGTCGTCGTCGACACTCCGTCCGACACCACCGTCCCAGCCCACACCACCGTCCCAGCCGACACCACCGCCCGGTGGTACCGCCGCATGGCCGAGGCGGGCGCGATCCCGGTCGCGGTGCGGTCCTCGGCGGCCGGGGAGGACGGCGCGCAACAGTCCTTCGCCGGGCAGTACGACACCGTGCTGGGCGTGGACTCGGTCGAGGCGCTGGCCGAGGCGGTGCGGACGTGCGTGGCGTCGGCGGCATCGGGGCGCG
>NZ_JAALDN010000251.1 GCF_014144855.1 Dietzia maris
AGGCGACCTTGGTGGACGCGCCCACCGAGCGCGCGACCGCGGCGAGCGCCGCGGTGGCCTCACCCTCCAGGCCGGGGGCGACGACGACGGGCGCCGCATCCTCTCCGGCCCCGGCATCGGCCGCGATACCGACCACCACGACGTCGGCGTCCACCGGCGTCGTGACCGCCTCGATCGGGGCGAGATCAGGGCTGTGGGTGAGGATCGACTGCGCGGTCGGCATGAAGCGCTCCTGGGGGTCGGCGGGACGTACGGGAAGGGTCGTGATGCCCGGACGACGCGGCGGGACCGCCACGGCGAGGGCACCATAGTCTATCGACTAACGTGGGCAGGCAGCCGGACCGTAGAGCGCGAGGAGTGGCCACATGACAGACACAGGGGACCTTCACGAGGGACCACTGCACTCCCGCCACGTGGAGGCCGGCGCGACCTTCGCCCCGTTCGGCGGCTGGTCGATGCCGGTGCAGTACGCCGGCACCGTCGCAGAACACACCGCCACCCGCACCGCCGTCGGACTGTTCGACGTCAGCCACCTCGGCAAGGCGCTCGTGACCGGCCCGGGCGCCGCGGAGTTCGTCAACTCGTGCTTCACCAACGACATCGACCGGATCGCCGCCGGTAGCGCCCAGTACACGCTGTGCTGCGACGAGTCCGGGGGAGTGGTGGACGACCTCATCGCCTACCGGGTCTCCGACTCCGAGATCTTCCTCATCCCCAACGCCGCCAACACCGCCGAGGTGGTCCGCCGGATGCAGGCCGCCGCGGCCGAGCGGGCGCCCGGGGTCACCGTCACCGACGAACACCGTTCCCGCGCCGTGATCGCGGTCCAGGGCCCCCTCGCCGGAGAAGTGCTCGAGGCGGTGGGACTGCCGACCGACCTCGACTACATGGCGTACGTCGACGCCGACTGGAACGGACACTCCGTGCGGGTCTGCCGCACCGGGTACACCGGCGAGTACGGCTTCGAGGTGTTGCCCGCCTGGGACGAGGCCGGCCCGATCTGGGACGCGCTCGCCGAGCAGGTGCTGTCCCGCGAGGGCGCCCTGTGCGGTCTCGGTGCCCGCGACTCGCTGCGCACGGAGGCCGGCTACCCGCTGCACGGCAACGAGCTGTCCGTGGACCTCAGCCCGCTCGAGGCGCGCTGCGCCTGGGCCATCGGCTGGGACAAGCCCGCCTTCTGGGGGCGCGAGGAACTGCTGCGTCAGAAGGAGGCCGGCCCCGCCCGCCGCATGTACGCGCTCGAGGTCACCGGACGCGGGATCCCGCGCGCCGGACAGACCGTGCGCGCCGGTGGACGCGACGTGGGCGTCACCAGCTCCGGCACGTTCTCACCGACCCTCAAGACCGGGATCGCGCTCGCGTTCATCGAGCTGGACGCGGGTCTGAAGAAGGGCGACGAGGTCGTCGTCGACGTACGCGGACGAGAGGTAGCGTGCCGCCTCGCGGTACCCCCGCTCATCGAGATCCGCACCCGCTGACCCGCCCCCTTCCTCCAGGAACGAGACCCGCAATGTCCGAGTTCGACGTCCGTCCGTCCGCCTCGCCGAGGTCGACCGCCGAGCGCGAGGCCATCCTCGCCGCCCCCGGCTTCGGCAAGCACTTCACCGACCACATGGTCACCCTCCCGTACTCGAACGGGCAGTGGGGCACCCCGGTCGTGGAGGCGTACGCCCCCCTGTCCATCGACCCGTCCGCCGTGGTCCTGCACTACGCGCAGACGATCTTCGAGGGACTCAAGGCCTACCGGCAGGCCGACGACTCCATCGCCTCGTTCCGACCCGAGCAGAACGCCGCCCGCTTCAACCGCTCCGCGGAGCGCCTCGCCATGCCGCAGCTGCCCGAAGAGCTGTTCATGGAGTCGTTGCGGCAGATCGTGGCGATCGACCGCGACTGGGTGCCCGCCGCCGGTGGTGAGGAGGCGCTCTACCTGCGGCCCTTCATGATCGCCACCGAGACCGGGCTCGGCGTGCGGCCGGCCGACGAATACCTCTACTCCGTGATCGCCTCCCCGGCCGGCGCGTACTTCTCCCGCGGCGTGGCCCCCGTGAGCGTCTGGCTGAGCACCGAATACGTGCGCGCCAGCCCCGGCGGCACCGGCGCCGCCAAGTTCGGCGGCAACTACGCCGCCTCGCTGCGCGCCCAGGAGCAGGCCGCGGCCAAGGGATGCGACCAGGTGGTCTGGCTCGACGCGATCGAACGGAAGTACGTCGAGGAGATGGGCGGGATGAACCTGTTCTTCGTCCTCGGCTCCGGCGACTCCGCCGAAATCGTCACCCCCGAACTGTCCGGCTCGTTGCTGCCGGGCGTCACCCGCGACAGCCTCCTGCAGCTTGCCCGCCACCTCGGCTACCCCGTGACCGAGCGCAAGGTCTCCGTGGACGAATGGGATTCGGGCGTGGCCTCCGGCGAGATCACCGAGGTGTTCGCCTGCGGCACCGCCGCCGTCATCACCCCCGTCGGGTCCGTGCAACACTCCGGCGGCGGCTACACGGTGGGCGACGGCGGGCCGGGGGCGATCACCATGCGGCTGCGCGAGACGCTCACCGGAATCCAGCGCGGGTCCGTGGAGGACCCGTTCGGCTGGATGACGACGCTGGTCTGAGCCGCGCCCCGTCAGAGCAGGAGCACCGCCGCCACCAGCGCGGCGGCGGTGCCCGTCTCGATCACCGCGCCGAGGACGTCCCCGCTGATCCCGCCGAGCCGGCGGACCGCGTGCCGGCCGAAGCCCGCCGC
>NZ_JAALDN010000252.1 GCF_014144855.1 Dietzia maris
CCGCGACTGCCCGGCCCGCGGCCTCGAGACGCCCGACTTCCTTCTCGAGCGTGGCGAGCGAGTCGAGTCGCGCGCGATGGACGGCGGACCGGGCTTCGTGGTCCGCGACCGCCGCGTCGAGTTCCGAGTGCCGGGCCCGTGCCTCGGACAGCGCGGCCCGCGCCTCGATGAGCCGGGACTCCGACCGCGCCAGGTCGCCGGTCGGCTCGCCCCGCCGCGCAGTGAGATAGCGATTGCGTTCCTCGGCGACGCGCTCGACCAGCGAGTCGTCGCCGGTCGGGTCCTCACCGCCCGCCGCGGCGTCCAACGCGCGGCGGAGAGAGTCCATACCCTTGGCCGCGTCGACCTGGCCCAGAGGTTCGTCCTGGGCTATGCGCAGGGCGCGCCACAGTGACCTGTCGACCTGACGGTCCAACAGGTCGCGGACGAAGTCGTGGGCGTCGTCTCCCGCCATCGCCATGCGTGCCGAACCCGGGAACTCGAGGGAGGTGCGTTTGCCGCGGACGAACTCCTTGCGGTAGCGCATCCGTTCGCCGTCGACGGAGAACTCGGCCTCCACCACCACGGGAACGTCCCTGCCGACAGGGCTGGCGGCCTTGATCTCGGCACGCCCGGACGAGGCCTTGTGCTCGAGAAGCATCTCGAGGGCGTCCATGAGGCTGGTCTTCCCCGACTCGTTGGGGCCCTCGATCACCAGCACCCCACGCGGGGGCAGGTCGACCTCCTCGCGCACCACCCCGCGGAAGTCCTCGATCGTCAACCGGTGCAGGATCATCGCGTTCCCCCGTCCACGAGCCGGTACAGCAAGCTCAGGGCGTGCCCGGCGTCCTCGGCGTCCACCCCGCCGGTGGCCGCCATGTCGACGAGGTCCGCGACCGCGCGGCCCGCGTACCCGTCCACGAGATCCGTGAAGTCCGAGTCCTCCGCGCGGACCACGAGGTGGGTGCGTGACTGGCGCAGAAACGCGGAGGCGAACACCGCGTCCCAGGTCTCCAGGAGCGCATCGATCCGCGCGCGCAGGGCCACCCCGACGGTGCCGGTCAGCCCGAGTTTCAACACGGTGCGCGGCTTGTCCTGCACCGCCTCGATCCGCTCGGCGAGGGAGTCGAGGTCCCCGTCCGTATCGATCTCCGCGTCCACCGCCAGGAAGGACCACCGGCCCGTCGCCAGCGGGGTGACCTCGCACGCTCGCCTCTCGCCCGACGGATCTCTCCCACCGAGCTCGACCAGCAGGACGTTGCCGGAGTCCTTCTCCACGTCGTTGAAGTCCGTGGTCTCCGGACTCCCCGAGAACCAGATGCGCCCGCCGGAGCCCACGCGGGTGACCGAGTGCCTGTCCCCGAGCGCCACGTAGTCCAGGCGGCGGGACTCGGTCGCCTCCTCGAGCGAAGCCACGGCGATCGCCTCGACCGACGGGGAGTGCCCGCCGTAGATCTCGTCGGTACCCCCGTGCGCCACGAGGACCCGCACGGAGTCAGTGGGTTCGAGAGACGCCAGAAGCGCCGGTAACCGCGATGGGTCCGGGCGCTTGGACGTCCACGGGACGCCGACCACCTCGACGCCGGGGACGACCTCGACCGGGCCCGAACCGTCGAGGACCACGACGGCCCCGCCCTCGAGCGCCGGGGAGAAGTCCCTGCACCGGAACACCGAGGACACGTCCAGTGGGTCGTGGTTGCCCGGCAGCACCAGCACCGGCACCGGGAACGCGGACAGGGCCTCGACCGCGCGGAGTACCACCGACCGGGGCACCGCGTTGTCCTCGAACACGTCGCCCGCGACCACCACGAACTGTGCCCCGTGTCGCTCCGCCAACCCACCGAGTGCCTCCACGGCCGCGAGCCTGTCCGCCGTGAAGACGGCCTGGGACTCGTCTCCGAGGAACCGCCGGGTCATACCGAGCTGCCAATCGGCTGAGTGGAGGAATCGGATGGCGTCGCCGTCCCGTGGGTTGGTCATGGCCGCATCGTAGGACGCGGGTCCGACAGGCTACGCATCGGCGGCCCGCCTCACCGCGGTCGGTACCGGCCGAACGCGTCGAGGAAGTCCTCGAGGTCCGCCACCACCCGGAGTTGCTCGAGCGCGTCGTTGGTCGCCGCCGCGGCGAGCCTGCGGGTGACGGGCGCGTCCAGCAGGTCCTCGAGACCGGCCGGTCCGGGTGCCGGCGACGACGGCAGGATCGGCTCACCACCCCACAGCGCTTCCTCCACGTCGAAGGACACCTCGTCGTCGTCCCCTCCGCCCCGGAGGACGGCGCCGAGTTGCTCGGGTCGCAGACCCCTGAGCTCGAACAACACCTCCGGCCGGGAGTCCCACCACTCGACCATGATGTAGGCGGCCGCCAGCACGTGTCGGCAGGGGCCGGGTTGCACCGGACAGTGGCAGGTGAACGCGGTTGCCCCGTGCACCGCGGGCAGGAGGAGGAACCCGACGGTGTCGGAGAAGTCCCCGGCCAGGGCGCCGAGCACGCCCCGTTCCTCCCGCCTGAGGGCGGTGCGCAGGGCGTCGGAGTCGGTGTCGTCAAGCGGGGCGAACGTGAACTCCACTGTGAAGGGTTCCGGTCTGCTCCCGTCGACGTCGATCCGGACCGACCGGCCCGAGTGGTGCAGGGAGAGGACCTTGTCCTTGCGGGCGTCCTGTCGGGCCATGTGGGCGTCACCCCGGGAGACCCCGGATTCGATGTCACTCGCCCAGCGTCTGCTCCACATGTGTGCGCCGAACTGCCCGGCCCGGGACCTCGCCCGGATGCCCGCTTCGCCGCTCACGGTTCGTCCCGCCCCACGTCGGTGAACTCGACGAGTGCCGCCAGGTCCGCGTCCGCGAGCTCGGTCAGCGCGCCTGCCAACGGTCCCAGCGTCAACTCCGCGAGGTCCCGCTTGGCTTCGAGGAGTTCGTCGATACGGTCCTCGACCGTGCCCGGTGCGACGAGCGTGCGCACCTGGACCACCCGGGTCTGGCCGATGCGGTGGACCCGGTCGGTGGCCTGGTTCTCCACCGCCGGGTTCCACCAGCGATCCAGGTGTACGACGTGGTTGGCCTCGGTGAGGGTCAGTCCGGTCCCTCCCGCGCGTAGCGACGCGAGCATCACCGGTGGGCCGTGCGATGCCTGGAACTCCTCGACCATCTGAGCCCGTCCGGCCGCGGTGACCCCGCCGTGCAGGAATGGCACGGCGGTGGCGGCCCGACGCTCGAGTAGGGGCAGGATCAGATCGCCGAACGCCCGGTACTGGGTGAACAGCAGCACCTTCTCCCCCGCATCGAGGATCTCGGTGAGGACCTCGTCGAGTGCGGCGAGTTTGCCCGAACGGTGGCGGCCGCCGCGCAGGAGTGCGGACCCGTCCCCGAGGTAGTGGGCGGGGTGGTTGCACACCTGCTTCAGGGCTGTGAGCCCCGAGAGGATGGCGCCCTTGCGGGCGGCCCCCTCGGACTCCTTGACCTGTTCCATCATGTCCTCGACGACCGCCCGGTACAGGGTCGCCTGCTCACGGGTCAGGGGCGAATCGACCCTGATGTGTTGCTTGCCCGGGAGATCGGCGACCACGCGGGGGTCGGATTTGAGGCGGCGCAGCACGAACGGTGCGGCGAGTGCCCGGAGCCTCGATGCCGCGGCCTCGTCGCGGTGGGACTCGATGGGGATCGCGAACCGGGCACGGAAGGTGCTGGCCGAACCCAACATCCCCGGATTGGCGAAGTCCAGGACGGCGCGGAGCTCGTCCAACCGGTTCTCCACCGGTGTCCCGGTCAGCGCGATCCGGTGCTCCGCCGGGATCGAGACGACGGCGCGCGCGACCGAGGTGGAGGGGTTCTTGATGGTCTGGGCCTCGTCGGCGACCAGCCGCCGCCAGGCCACCCGGGCGAGGAGTTCCGCGTCCCGGGACGCCGTCCCGTAGGAGGTCAGCACGAGGTCGGCGGCTCCGAGTAGTGTGGCCGCGTCGTCACCCCGTTCGCGGGCCGGTCCGTGATGGACGTGGATCCGCAGCTCCGGGGCGAACGTCGCCGACTCCCGGGCCCAGGTGGCCACCAGGGTGAGCGGCGCCACGACGAGAGTGGGGCCGGTCCGGCCCGCCGCGTGCTCGGACGCGGTGAGCGCGAGCACCTGCATGGTCTTTCCGAGCCCCATGTCATCGGCCAGCACCGCGCCGACATCGGCGCTGGACAGCGCGGTCAACCACCGCACCCCCTCCAGTTGGTACGGACGGAGCGTGGCGCGGAACCAGGGTGGGAGGTCGACCGGGATCGACGACGACGAGGGGATCCAGTCGATGGTCGTGGGCGCCTCCACCTCGACGCCCTCGCCTTCCTCGGACATCAGGGCGGCGACCAGTGCGGGTGCCGTGACCCGCCCCCCGCGCCGCGCGGCGAGGAAGCGGGCCGCCCGACGCAGTGCACCGGGGTCCGCCCGGACCCATTGTCCGCGGAGCCTGACCAGATCGGACGCGGCGTCGAGGAGCATCTGGGCCTCGGCGGGGTCGAGGGGGACGTCGTTGACGACCATCTCCCAGTTCACGTCCGCCAGCTGATCGAGCCCGAGCCGGCGACCCGAGTCGACGTTCTCGGTGCCCGGCTCCGTGACCGCGACCCGGACGGCGGTCCGCACCCTGGTCCAGGCTCGCGGCAGGAGGATCTCGACACCTCTCCCCCGTAGTGCCTCCACCCCCTCGTCGACCAACTGCACCACCAGGTCGGTGGGCATCATCAGGTCCGGACTGCCGGCGGTGTGGGTGGCACGCCCCAGCGGTGGCCACGACCGGACCGCCCGGTCGACGACGTCGCGCACCGCGTCACCCACGGCCGACGTATCGGGCAGCTCGGTGAAGGGCCGAAGGGAATCGATGCCCGTGCGCACCAGCGTCTCCAGCCGCCACAGGATCTCCCCGGGCGCGGCGTGCCCGGCCCCGCCGTCGGAATCGCCCGGGCCCTCGTCGTCACCGCCGGTCGGCTCGACGATCCGGAACACCACCTCGACGTCCCGTGCCGCCGCCGCCCGTCCGAACTCGCCGATCGCTTCCGCCAACGCCTGGCCCCCGGACGTCACGCCCCCGCCCGTGATCAAGGCCGTGCCCAGGTCGCTCCGGCGATCGCCCGCCAGGGGCGCCAGGGCCATCCGCGCGTGCTGGTCCGCCAGGGCGGCGAGTAGTCGGTCGAGGTCCTCGCGGTTCGCCACCAGCCCGTGGCACCGGGACAGGCTCTCCGCTGCCCACGCCGACACCACGGGTGAGGCGGCGAGAGTCCATGACGCGTCCCATGCGCCCTCCGAACGGCCGAGGACGGGGACGACGTGCCCCGCACGCACGAAGGCGGCCACGCCCGACGAGAGCGCCGCGAGGGCCCGCAGCCCGGATCCGACCCAGTGGTCGGTGGCGTCGACCATCCCGCACAGATCCACCGCCGCGCCGACCGAGACCCGGATCCCCGGCACCGTCGCGGTCCGGACCCGGCCCTCGACCGGGGCACGAACCCCGATCCGGTGCGTCAGCGAGTAGCGCTCCAGGAACCGGATCACCTCCGGCGGGGCTCCGGCCCGGCCCACAGCCGTGACCTCGGCGGCGGGGGCGATCGATACCGGCCTACGCAATCCCGTCTCGCACCACAAGCCGACGACCCCGGACTGCCACACGGCGTGTAGTCGGGGTGCGGCGGTCGGGGTCACGTGCACATGTAAGCACGTGGGTCCGACAGCGGGCCGGCGTGCTCCCCTGAGAGGTACGGGCGAGGCCGCCGTCCACAGGCGCCCACCTGTCCACAGTCCCGCCCTGCCGCCCCCCTCGGCGGGCGGGAGCCGGCGACCCCCCGCGTCAGACTCGATGCGTGAGCCATGATCCCCGTACCCGGAGGCACCTTGCTGGCCGAGTCGTGCCGCCGCCCGCACCCCGGGCGCTCGCCCTGGCCCTCGTCGTGCTCGGCGTGCTCGCCGCCGTGTGGTGGTCCGGCCAACCGCCCCGCTCCGTCCCGGGCAGCCCACCGCGGGACGCGGTGGAGGCACTGCTCGACGCGGTCGAGGTGGTGGAGTCGCGGAACCCCGCTCCCGGGTACGAGCGGGACTGCTCGGGCGCGTCAGGGTGCGTGTTCGGCCCGGCCTGGAGTGACACGACCGGGGCGCCGGGGGCCGGAAACGGGTGCTCCACCCGTCACGATGTCCTGGCCCGCGACCTCGTCGGCGGCACCAGGACACCCGGGGCACGGTGCGAGGTGTCTGGCGGAGTCCTGACCGATCCGTACACCGGCAGGCTCGTCGACGCGGGCACCACGGGGGTGCGCGGCATCCACGTCGACCACGTCTACCCGCTCTCGGCGGCGTGGGACCTGGGGGCGTGGTCGTGGCCGGCCGGGCGCCGTGCCGCGTTCGCCAACGACATCGACCGGAACCTGCTCGCCGTCACAGCGTCGGTCAACACCGGCAAGAGCGACTCGACCCCGGCGGACTGGCTACCCCCGGATCCCGGTCGACACTGCTTCTACGCCTCCCGGTACCTCACCGCGGCCGTCGCCTACGGCCTGCCGGTGACGAGGGCCGACCATGACGCTCTCGCCGGTGCGGTCCGGCGGTGCCCGACCGGCCCGTAGGGCCCGGCGTCAGTGGCGGTCCGGGCCCCCGCCGGAACGCCCGCGGAACCCGCCACCGCGGCGGTCGTCGTCACCGCGGCGGAAGCCCCCACGGTCGTCGCGCTTCTCGTCACGGCCGCCACGCCGGTCACCACGGTCACCTCGGTCGCCACGGTCATCGCGACGGGGTCCGCCGCCACGCGGCTTGCCGCCCCTGTCGTCCCGGAACGACGACGGACGACCCGACGGAGCGCCGGAGTCGGGGCGGATGTCGATCTCGGAACCCCCGACCCGGATTCCCTTCATCGAGTTGAGCTGGTCCGCGGGGAGATCCGCCGGCAGCTCGACGATCGAGTGGTCGAACCGGATCGAGATGCGTCCGATGTCACCGCCCCGGAGCCCGGCCTCGTTGGCCAGGGCGCCCATGATCGAGCCGGGCTTGACGTTGTTCCGCTTACCCACGGCGATCCGGTACTGCCCCATGTTCTTCCCCGACCGCGACGGACGCGGCCCGTCCGAGAAGTCGCGTGCCGGCCGCTCGCGACGGTCGTCCCGGCGCGGCGGGCGCTCGGGCTCCCGCATGAGGAAGTCGTCCGAGTTCCGCGACTGGGTCGCCAGAGCGGCGGCGATGTCGGACATCGAGACCGAGTGCTCGGAGGCGTACTCCTCCACCAGTCGGCGGAAGAGCGCGATGCTCGGGTCCTCGAGGCTCTCGGTGATCGACTGTGCGAACTTGGCCATCCGCATCTCGTTGACGTCGTCCACGCTCGGGAGCTGGATCTCGGTCAACGGTTGGCGGGTGGCCCGCTCGATCTGGGAGAGGAGCCGGCGCTCGCGCGGGGTGACGAAGAGCAGCGCCTCACCGCTCCTACCGGCGCGACCGGTCCGGCCGATCCGGTGGATGTAGGACTCGGTGTCGTGCGGGATGTCGTAGTTGACGACATGGCTGATCCGGGGGACGTCGAGACCTCGGGCGGCCACGTCGGTGGCGACGAGGATGTCCGTGCGACCGTCCTTCAGCGCCTCGATCGTGCGCTCACGCAGGTTCTGCGGGATGTCGCCGTTGATGGGCGCGGCGGAGAACCCCCGTGCACGGAGTCGCTCGGCCAGCTCCTCGGTGGCGGACTTCGTCCGGACGAACAGGATCATCGCGTCGAAGTCCTCGACCTCGAAGATCCTCGTCAGAGCGTCGAGCTTGTCGCGGTGATTGACCAGGACGTAGCGCTGCGTGATGTTCGGCGCGGTCGAGGTCTTGGACGCGACCTTCACCTCGGTCGGATTGGTGAGGTACTTCTGCGAGATCCGCCGGATCGCGGCGGGCATGGTCGCCGAGAACAGGGCCACCTGGGTCGTCTCCGGGGTGTCCGACAGGATCCGCTCGACGTCCTCCTGGAACCCCATCGCGAGCATCTCGTCGGCCTCGTCCAGGACGAGGTGCCGCAGACCCGACAGGTCCAACGTGCCCTTCTTCAGGTGGTCGATCACACGCCCCGGGGTGCCGACGATGATCTGCGCACCGCGTCGCAGCCCCGAGAGCTGGATGCCGTAGGCCTGCCCGCCGTAGATGGGCAAGACGTTCACCTGCGGCATGTTCGCCGAGTACGTGACACAGGCCTCGGCGACCTGGAGGGCGAGCTCTCGGGTCGGCGCCAGGATGAGGGCCTGGGGGCTCTTCACCGCCGGGTCGATCAGCGACAGGATGGGCAGCGCGAACGCGGCGGTCTTACCGGTGCCGGTCTGTGCCAGGCCGACCACGTCACGCCCCTCGAGGACCAGCGGGATCGTCGCGGCCTGGATGGCGGAGGGGACTTCGTAACCCACGTCCCTGACCGCCTGCGCGACCGCGGGGGCCAGCCCCATGTCGGCGAACGTCACCTCGGGCTCGTCCTCACCGCCGGCTGCAGGGGCGGCGGCGCCGGTGCGCGCGGGCGCGGCCGTGTCCGCAGCGCCGTTGTCCGCGGCGCCATTGTTCGCGGCGCCATTGTTCGCGGCGCCGTTGTCCGCGGCGGAGGCTGGTTCGGGATTGCTGGCGTCGGTGTCGACCTCGTCGCCGGCGGTGGCGGTACGGTCCTCGTCGTTGTTCTCCATGAGGTTTTACATTCTACGGCGTCCGGGGGCTGTTGAGCGACACGGCTGCCGCAGGTCACTCCCCCGTGGTCACCGGGTTCGTGGCCTCACGGGTCTCCTCGGCGATGATCCACGGGATCGCGGCCCCCAATAGGAGCACACCGGACACCGCGAACCCCGCCTTGTAGCCCAGCAGGTCCACCACCAGCCCCACCACGACCGGTCCCAGGATCGCTCCGGAGTCGCTGGCCATCTGGAAGGTGGCGAGGACCTTGCCGCCTGCCCGGTCCGCGCCGATCACGTCCGCGACAGCGGCCTGTTGCGACGGGTTGAGGATCCCGGCGCCCATCCCGGCGATGACCGAGGCCGCCACGAGCAACGGCACGGTGTCACACCAGCCCAGGACGAGGGTGGTGACACCGGAGATCACCAGACCCAGGATCACCATCGGACGTCGCCCGTACCTGTCGGACAACCACCCGGCCGCGGAGACCACCGAGGCGGTCCCCACCGCGAACGACGCCAGCGCGGTGCCGGCGATACCGGCGCCGGCATCGAAGTTGGCCGCGGCGAACAGCGGGACGATGGCGACCCGCACACCGAACGAGGTCCACCCGTTGACGAAGCTGGAGATCAGCGCGGCACGGTACCCGCTGTGCCGTAGCGCCTCGGCGACCGGGAGGGGTTCCTGCTCGGGGGACCCGTCGTCGGGTGAGGGCCGTCGGCCCCCGCGGAGGAAGACCGCCACCACGCCGGTCGCCACCAGCAGCGTGCCGGCGTAGACGAAGAACGGGATGCGCATGCCGAAGCCCGCCAACAATCCGCCCAGAACCGGACCGCCGATATTGCCGATGAGGAACGCGGTCGCGTACAGGCCGGCGATCCGTCCCCGGGCGCCGGGCGGGGACAATCTGGTGAGCAGGGCCATCGCGGAGATCGTGAACATCGTCGACCCGAGACCGCCGAGACCGCGGAAGACCAGGAGCTGCCAGTAGTTCTGCGCCAGCCCGGTCGCCAACGTGGAGACCACCACGATGAGGAGACCGGACATGTAGACCCACCGCTCGCCGAGTTTGTCGACGAGGAACCCACCGGCCGGCGCGAACACCAACCTGAAGAACGCGAATGCGCTGACGATGACCGACGCCGCCGTGACCGACACGTCGAAGCTGCGGGCGAACTGCGGCAGCACCGGCGCGACCAGGCCGTAGCCGATCGCCACGGCGAACGCGGCCGCGACGAGGACCCAGACGTCCGCGGGCAGGCGGGTCCGCGCAGACGGCGTCGGATGTCCGGTGAGCGCGCCCCTCACGCGGATCGGAGCACTCGGGCGAGCACGTCGGCACCGAAATGCAGTGCGTCCACCGGTACCCGCTCGTCCACGGCGTGGAAATGGCCGAAGACGTCGAACTCGTCGGGCACGCGCAGTGGGACGAACCCGTAGCCGTCGATCCCGAGCGGGGCCAGATGCTTGTTGTCCGTGCTCGCGGGCAACAGGTACGGCACGACCATGGCATCGGGGTCGGATTGCCTGACGGCCTCGCGGATCACCTCCACGAACGGGGCGTCGGCCGGTGCGGCGATCGGTGGTTCCCAGATCCACTCGACCGTCACGTCGGGGCCGAGCTCCTGCTCGATCTCGGCACGGAACGTGTCCTCACCTCCGGGGAGTACTCTGCAGTCGATCTCCGCGCGTGCCTCGGTGGGGATGACGTTGGTCTTGTACCCGGCGGACAGGACCGTCGGTGAGGCGGTGTGGGACAGCGAGGCGGAGACGAGGGGCCCGAAGTGCCCGAGGACCTCGAGCCGATCCGGCAGTTCGGCGACCTCGCCGCTTCCTCCGGCCAGCCGACCGACCGCCGCGGCCAGCGCGGTGTTTGCCTCGGTCGGCTGCACCGGAAAGTCGAGATCGGCCACGCGATGAACCGCCCCGGCGATCGCGGCGACGGCGTTGTCCCCGGTCGGGCGGGACGCGTGTGCGGCGGTCCCGTGTGCGGTCACCGTGGCCCAGGCGACGCCCTTCTCGGCGACGGCGATCGGGTAGAGGCGGCGGCCGTCGACCGGTACCGACCAGCCCCCGACCTCGCTGAGCGCCTGGGTCATGCCGTCGAAGATCTCGGGCCGCTCCCGGACCACCCACTTGGCACCCATGATCCCCGCGGCCTCCTCATCCGCGAAGAACGCGAGCAGCAGCGGCCGCCGGGGCACGATCCCCTCCCGGCGGTAGTGGCGGACCACCGCGAGCATCATGCCGATCATGTTCTTCATGTCGACGGTGCCTCGACCATAGAGCCAGCCGTCGCGGATCTCACCGTCGAACGGCGGGACGGTCCAGTCCTCGGCGACCGCGGGGACGACGTCGACGTGTCCGTGCACGACCAGTCCGCCCGCGTCCGGGTCGGCTCCCTCGATCCGGGCGAACAGGCTCCCTCGTCCGGGAACAGACTCCACGAGTTCGCTGGAGATGCCGACCTCGTCGAGGTACTCGGCGATCCGGCGGCACACCCTCGTCTCGCCGTCGCCGATCGTCGCGGGGTCACCGGTGTTGGTCGAGTCGATCGACACTAGGTCCGCCGTGATCGCGACGGCCTCGGCATGCATCCGCTCCCGCGCCTGCCCGGACATCTGCTGGGCGTCGGTCATCCGAAACACTTCCCTTCACCACGGTAGGTGGGCCAGCGATCCACCACGACGGGCCCGTCAGCAGTCTCGTCCACCACGTGGAGAGTGTCGAACCGCTCGCACAGTTCCCCCGCCTTCGCGTGACGCCACCATGCGCTCTCGCCGATGGCCACCTGCCCCCGCACGGGCGTCTGGACCTCTCCGGCCCCCTCCCGACCGAGGTATCGCAACCCCGCCGGGGCGGCGGGCACCGGGAGCCGGTCGCGCCCCGGGACGCCGGACGCGACGTATCCCCCGTACAGGAACGTGGTGAGACCACGGGCCGGCGTCCGCACGGCGGGCAGTGCGAACAGCAGCGCCGGCCGCGGGGTGAAGGTCCGATAGGCGTCGAACAGCCCCGGCACGTACAGTCCCGATCCCGCGGTGACCTCGGTGACGGCGGGCGCCCCGGCGCTCTCGGCGACGGACCCGGATCCCCCGGAGTTGATGATCTCCGGCGGTGTCCCGGTGACCGACTCGATCGTGGACGCCACCGCCGGTCGCACATCCCGCAGCCGCCGCATCGAGAGCCGTTTGACGACGCCGATCCCCGGTACGTCATCGGGCACTCCGGCCACCTGTGCCTCGTAGAACATCGCGCCCACCACGCGGAAGCCGGTGGCGACGGCCCGCCGTACCAGCGGCTCGACGTCGTCCGGTCCGCGCAGCGGGGAGCGGCGCACGCCCAGGTGGGCGGGCCCGAGCCGGAGGGAGCAGTCGACGTCGATGCACACCCGCGCCCCGGACGCCCCCGCCTCCCGCGCGATCTCCAGCTGACGCGGATGGTCGACCATGAGTGTCACGCACTCCAGCGCCTGCGGATCTGCTCCGAGGCGTCCCAGGGCCGAGCGGTCGACGGTGGGGTACCCCATCAGGACGTCGTCGCACCCCGATTCCACCAACCACAACGCCTCGTCCAGCGAGTAGGCCATGATTCCGCGGACGGAGTCGTCGCCGCGCAGCCGGTCGCCGAGCACCTCCCGCAGCACGCCTCGGGATCTCACTGACTTGCTCGCCACCCGGATCCTGGTGCCCCCTGCCCGACGGCATAGGTCGTCCACGTTCGCCCGCAGACTCGGCAGGTGCAGAGCGGCGAGGGGCGCGTCGAGGCCCGCGGTCGCGACCCGGAGCGCGTCGACGACCACGGGGAGGCCGTCCGCCTCCCTGCTAGGCACCGTCGACCGGTCGCGCGTCCCGTACGACGAGGTCGACCGCCCGGTGGAGGAGGTCGTTGGCCTCGTCGTCGTTCCGGTAGATCTGCCACCGCAGGCTGATGCCGGTGATGATCGACAGGACGACGCGCACCATGTCGTCGAGGCCCATCGCCCACTGCACGTCGGCGGACTGCGCCGTGCGCTCGAGCACCGAACGCACGATGGCCTCGTTGGATTCCTGCTGGTCGCGGGCCAGGCCGACTTCGGGCAGCCCGTGGGTCCTCAGCGAGTACGACACGATCTCGTAGGTGAGGAGCTGCCGGTCGGGCGATGCGGAGATCACCGCCCAGATCAGGTCGATCGCCTCGTACAGCCGTCGCCGCAGGCCCTCGGTGCCCCGGATCCCGGAATCGAAGTCGACGCTCACGAAGGCCCGGGCGGCCTGGTGGACCTCCGAGTTGACGGCGCCGATGACCTCGCGGAGAAGCTCTTCCTTATCCGTGTAGCAGTAGTGGACGACCCCCAGCGACACGCCCGCCCGTTCGGCCACGCCGCGGACGGTCACCGCACCCAGTCCGTCGTGTTCGGCGATCTCGAGGGCGGCCTGGAGGAGCTGCGCCCGGCGCTGATCGGCAGGAAGTCGTCTGGTCACCCGTCCATGGTACGACGACGAGGTGGACGTGCACACCGTTCACGGCACCCGCTCCCCCGGCGTGCCGGGCGTCCGCCCCCACTCCGGGTCGATGGTCCAGGACCGCCTCCCGCCCCGCCTCGCGCGGGTACCCTCTCCTGCCATGACGACCTCGGTGGCCCCCTGGCAGAACTGGGCCGGCAATGTCCTGGCCTCTCCCTCGGGCCGGTCGCTCCCGACGACCGTTGCCGAGGTGAGCGACGTGGTCACGCGGGCGGCCGAGCGCGGAACCAGGGTCAAGTGTGTCGGCGCGGGCCATTCCTTCACGCCGGCGGCCGCGACGGACGGCGTGCTCGTGTCCCTGGACGACCTGGCCGGCGTGGAATCGATCGTGCCGACCCGTGGTGCTGACGGTCGCGTCGACGGCGCGGACGTGACCGTCTGGGCGGGTACCCGGCTGCACCGACTGGGACCGCTGCTGTGGGAGCTCGGTCTGGCACAGCCGAACCTCGGGGACTTCGCCGAACAGTCCCTCGCCGGGGCGGTGTCGACCGGGACCCACGGCACGGGATGTGCGGCACCGGGCCTGCCCGCCACGGTCGTCGGCCTCCAGCTCGTCACCGCCGACGGTTCCGTTCTCACCTGTTCCCGCGAATCCGACCCCGAGGTGTTCGAGGCGGCCCGCCTCGGGATCGGCGCACTGGGGATCATCACCAAGATGACGGTCCGATGCGTCCCGGCCTTCGCACTGCAGGCCGAGGAGCGTCCGTGGACCCTGACCGCCGCACTGGCGGACCTGGAGGGTTTCGCACGTTCCGCGGACCACGCCGAGTTCTTCTGGTTCCCCCACACCGACGCGATCAACGTCAAACGCAACACCCGGTTGCCCGGGGACGCCGAGCTGCACCCGGTGGGACGCATCCGGGGTCTGATCGGCGACGAACTCCTCTCCAACGAGGTCTTCGACGTGGTGTGCCGAGCCGCGACCCGACGTCCGGCGCTGACCCCCCGGCTCAACCGGGTCGCCTCACGGGCTCTGTCCGCACGGGACTTCACCGACCGGAGCTACCGGGTCTTCGCCTCCCCGCGGCGGGTCCGCTTCCGGGAGATGGAGTACGCCGTGCCCGTCGCGGCGGCGGCCGGGGTGTTGCGCGACCTCCGCGACACCATCGACCGCTCCGGCATCGTCACCCCGTTCCCCGTGGAGGTGCGGTTCGCCGCCGCCGACGACGTGTGGATGTCCACGGCGTACGGACGCGAGGTCTGCTACATCGCCGTGCACCAGTACCACCTGATGGATCACACCGAACTGTTCCGTCTCGCGGAAGGGATCTTCCTCGCCGCCGGCGGGCGACCGCACTGGGGAAAGATGCACACCCGCACCGCGGAGGACCTGTCCGCCATGGTGGACCGCTTCGACGACTTCGTGTCCGTCCGTGACCGTCTCGACCCGGAGCGTGTCTTCGGCAACGACTACACCGAGCGTGTGCTGCCCTGAGCCACCACCCCGCGCGCCTTACGTACGGTGGAGGTTCGAGCCCGGCCCGCCCCCCGCGCCGCCTTGACCTCCAGGAGTGCCCAGTGCCCGATCGAGTGCCCGCTGAATCCGACGTCTCCGGCCCGGCCGCGGGGGTGATCACTGCCGCCCTGCGCCGGGCGATCCGGAGCCAGACCGGTGCCGCCCGTGCCTACGTACGCACACTCCGGGCCCATCACCCCGACGAGAGCCCGGCCCGGATCCGCCAGCGTCTCGACGCGCGGTTCCTGAACACCGTCACCGCGTCCGGTGCGGCCGTGGGTGCCACGGCCGCGGTGCCGGGTCTCGGAACCATCGTCGCCTTCGGCGCGATCGGCGCGGAATCGCTGGTGTTCCTCGAGGCCGCCGCGTTCTACACGCTCGCCGTGGCCGAGGTCCACGGCGTGGACGTCCGCCACGACGAGCACGAGGAACTGCTGGTCATGACAGTCATGTTGGGTGCGTCCGGCACCGCCATCCTGGCCAACGCGGTCAGCTCGTCGGGAGGGGCGGCCACGGGCGGCTCGTTGGCCGGCCGTGCACTCCGGGTACCCGGGCTGAAGGAGATCAACCGTCGGATGATGACCCGCTTCGTCAGGAAGTTCGCCGTGAAGCGGGCAGGGCTCGCCGTGGGCAAACTGGCACCCGCGGGGCTCGGCGCCGCCGTGGGTGGATGGGGCAACCGGAAGCTGGGGCGGACGGTCGTGGAGACCGCTGATGCCGCGTTCGGCACGCCACCGGACTCGTGGCCCGCAACGTGACCCTGCCGTGACGGGCCGGGGGCATCCCCCTGTCAGGTGAGATCGGAGAGCCCGGCTCGGGCAGAAGGTCTAGCCTGGATCCATTGACGTGTGAAACCCACCACAGAACCAGAGAGGCACCAAGAGATCGTGAGCAACAACGTCTCACAGTTCGGACAGAACCAGTGGCTCGTAGACGAGATGTACGAGCGGTTCGCCAAGGACCCGTCCTCCGTGGACAAGTCCTGGCACGAGTTCTTCGACGCCAACCCGGAGGCCGCCTCCTCCTCCGGTGGTGACTCGACCAACGGCACCTCCCCCGGCAGCTCGGGCGGGAAATCCGGCAAGAGCAGTCGGCCCCGATCGGGAGGTGGGAGCAGTGGGGAATCGGTCACATCAGACAAGAAGCCGTCCGAGATCACCGTCGACGATTCCACCCCCGAGGCGTCCGTTAAGGACATCGCGGCGAAGCCCGCTGCCGACGCCTCGCCCAAGCGCAAGGCCCGCGGGGAGGGGGTGCCCGCCCCGGAGCACAAGTCGGAGGCGCGGAAGAAGTCCGACACCGCGGCGACGAAGAAGCCGTCACGCCCCGAGTACGAGCCCCCCGCGGAGCAGGAGAGCAAGGTCATCCGGGGCGCGGCCAACGCGATCGTCAAGAACATGAACGCGTCGCTGTCCCTCCCCACCGCGACCTCGGTCCGCGCGGTCCCGGCGAAACTGATGGTCGACAACCGGGTGGTCATCAACAACCACCTCAAGCGCACCCACGGCGGGAAGATCTCCTTCACCCACCTCATCGGGTACGCCATGGTCCAGGCCGTCAAGGCCTACCCGAACCTGAACAACCACTACGAGGAGGTCGACGGCAAGCCGAACGTCGTCACCCCGAACGGGATCAACCTCGGTCTGGCGATCGACATGAAGACCAAGGCCGGCCGGTCCTTGGTCGTGGCCGCGATCCGCAACTGCGAGAAGCTCGACTTCCGCGGATTCCTCGACGCCTATGAGGACATCGTCGCCCGCGCCCGCGAGGGCAAGCTGACGATGGACGACTTCTCCGGCGTCACGATCTCGCTGACGAACCCCGGCGGAATCGGCACGGTGCACTCGGTCCCGCGCCTCACCGTGGGCCAGGGCGCCATTCTCGGCGTGGGCGCGATGGAGTACCCCGCCGAGTTCCAGGGCGCGAGTGACGAGCAGTTGGCCAACAACGCCATCGGCAAGATCACCACCCTCACCTCCACGTATGATCACCGGATCATCCAGGGCGCCGAATCCGGCGAGTTCCTGCGTGAGATCCACCGCCTGCTGATCGCGGACGAGTTCTATGACGAGATCTTCGACGTACTCGGCATCCCCTACGAGCCGGTCCGGTGGCGTCAGGACATCACCGACCCGCGGGTGGACAAGGACGCACGCGTCCTCGAGCTGATCGCCGCCTACCGCGACCGCGGCCACCTCATGGCCGACATCGACCCGCTCGACGGGAAGCACGCCAAGCGGCGTCGCACGTTCCACCCGGACCTCGACGTCAACTCCCACGAGCTCACCCTGTGGGACCTCGACCGCAAGTTCTCCGTCGGCGGGTTCGTCGGCAAGGACAAGATGCGGTTGCGGGACGTACTGTCCGCGTTGCGTGCGGCCTACTGCCGCAAGATCGGTATCGAGTACACCCACATCCTCGAGAACGAGCAGCGCCAGTGGATCCAGGAGCGCCTCGAGGGGGTCGACGACAAGCCGACCGTCGCCGAGCAGAAGTACATCCTGTCCAAGGTGAACGCCGCGGAGGCCTTCGAGACGTTCCTGCAGACCAAGTATGTCGGCCAGAAGCGCTTCTCCCTCGAGGGCGCCGAGTCCGTCATCCCGATGATGGACGCGGTGATCGACGAGGCCGCCGAGTTCGGCCTCGACGAGGTCGTGATCGGCATGCCCCACCGCGGGCGGCTCAACGTGCTCGCCAACATCGTGGGCAAGCCCTACCGGCAGATCTTCACCGAGTTCGAGGGCAACATGGACCCCTCCGCCGCGCACGGGTCGGGTGACGTCAAGTACCACCTCGGGGCCGAGGGCATCCAGTACCAGATGTTCGGCGAGAACGAGATCAAGGTGTCGCTCACCGCCAACCCGTCGCACCTCGAGGCCGTCGATCCGGTCCTGGAGGGAATCGTCCGCGCCAAGCAGGACCTCATCGAGGATCCGGAATGGCGCTCCGAGTACCCGGTCGTGCCGCTCATGCTGCACGGTGACGCGGCATTCGCCGGACAGGGAGTGGTCGCGGAGACCCTGAACCTCTCTCAGATCGACGGTTACCGCACCGGCGGCACGATCCACATCGTCGTCAACAACCAGATCGGGTTCACCACGGCGCCCGAGGCCGGGCGCTCCAGCCAGTACTCCACGGACGTCGCCAAGATGATCGGCTCGCCGATCTTCCACGTGAACGGTGACGATCCCGAGGCATGCGTGCGGGTCGCCCGGCTGGCGATGGACTTCCGCCAGCAGTTCAAGAAGGACGTCGTGATCGACCTCGTCTGCTACCGCCGCCGCGGTCACAACGAGGCCGACGACCCGTCGATGACGCAGCCGCGGATGTACGAGGTCATCGACGACAAGAAGAGCGTCCGTCAGTCCTACACCGAGGATCTGGTCGGTCGCGGCGACATCACCGAGAAGGAGGCCGAGAACGCTCTCCGCGACTTCCAGGGTCAGCTCGAGCGGGTCTTCAACGAGGTCCGCGAGCTCGAGAAGCACCCGGTGAAGGCATCCGAGTCGATCCTGCCCAACCAGCCGCTGCCCAAGCGCCTGGTGACGGCGGTGGACGAGTCGGTCGTCCACGCCATCGGCGACGCCTTCGGCAACCTGCCCGCGGACTTCCACATCCACTCGCGGGTGAAGCCGGTCTACGAGGCGCGCCAGAAGATGGCCTACAACGGCAACATCGACTGGGCGTTCGCCGAGCTGCTGGCGATCGGTTCCCTCGTCCTGGAGGGCCGGACCGTGCGTCTCGCAGGTCAGGACTCGCAACGCGGAACCTTCACGCAACGCCACGCCGTTGTGGTCGACAAGACCACGTCGGAGCCCTACTCGCCCCTGCAGAACCTCGAGGACGCCGAGGGCCGCTTCGAGGTGTGGAACTCCGCACTCACCGAGTACGCGGGCGTCGGATTCGAGTACGGCTACTCGGTCGGGGACCCGGAGGCACTGGTGCTGTGGGAGGCGCAGTTCGGTGACTTCGTCAACGGCGCGCAGACCATCATCGACGAGTACATCTCCTCCGGTGAGGCCAAGTGGGGTCAGAAGTCCTCCGTCACCCTTCTCCTGCCGCACGGGCACGAGGGGATGGGCCCGGACCACACGTCCGGCCGCATCGAGCGGTTCCTCCAGCTGTGTGCCGAGGGCTCGATGACCGTCGCGCAGCCGTCGACCCCGGCGAACTACTTCCACCTCATGCGTCGTCATGCCACCGACGGCATCAAGCGGCCGCAGGTGGTCTTCACGCCGAAGTCGATGCTGCGGAACAAGAAGGCCGTCAGCGCGATCTCGGACTTCACCAACGGCAAGTTCCGTTCGGTTCTCGACGACCCGACGTTCGCCGACGGTTCGAAGGACCCCGGCAAGGTCAAGACCATGCTGCTGGTGTCCGGGAAGCTCTACTACGAGCTCGCCGCCCGCCAAGAGAAGGAGGGCCGCGACGACATCGCGATCGTCCGGGTCGAACAGATCCACCCGGTGCCGCACCGCCGGCTGCGCGAGGCGCTGGACCACTACCCGAACCTCACCGAGGTCCGGTGGGTTCAGGAGGAGCCGGCGAACCAGGGAGCGTGGAGCTTCCTCGCCCTGGAGCTGCCCGAGCGCATCGAGGACTTCCCGCCGCTCAAGCGGGTCTCGCGTCGCCCGATGGCCGCGACCTCGACGGGTCTGAGCAAGGTCCACGCCGTCGAGCAGAAGGCGCTGGTGGACCAAGCGTTCGAGTAACCGCCGAATCGGAGGACCGCGGACCTCGAGTGACCGCGTAGGAGGAAGGGCCCGACCACCAGGTCGGGCCCTTCCTCGTGTTCCACCCCTCGCGGAGGTCAGTAACCGTGCTCGTCCAACCAGTAGTTCGCCAACGCGACGGGGGTCGCGGAACCGAATTCGACCCCCAGCAGGAGCTCGCGGACGTCCTCGG
Source organism: Dietzia maris (assembly GCF_014144855.1). Taxonomy (GTDB): domain Bacteria; phylum Actinomycetota; class Actinomycetes; order Mycobacteriales; family Mycobacteriaceae; genus Dietzia; species Dietzia kunjamensis. The sequence goes on from NZ_JAALDN010000252.1 coordinate 19,481, forward strand.
TGGTCAGCTCCCCGCTGATCCGGTTCACCAGGGCGAGCTGATCCTCCGAGAGCGAGCCCTTGCGGAACACGGGCACGAGGTGCTGGGCGAGGACGGCGTCCTCGTCGTCGTCCAACGCGACGATGTCCTCCGGATGGAGGACGGGGTCGGCCGACTGGACCAGACCCACCCCGATCTCCCCTTCCCGCAGGGCGTCGAACACCGCGCGGGGGTTGGGCCCCAACGCCACGCGACGGCCGAAACCGCAGTCGTAGGTGGTACCGACGGATGTGGCGAGCTCCCGGTCCGCGAGCGCCTCCTCGCGTGCGCCGAGGGTGAAGTCACCGCACCTCCCGGCCAGGTCGGACATCGTCCGCAGGTCTCGCGATTCCGAGGTGTGCCGGGTGACCGCGTACACGGGGGCGTCCTCGGCGGGCGCAGGATCCGCCGCGGTCACGCCCTCCGGGAGGGCGGCCATCATGGCGGTGTACACCTCATCGGCCTCGACCTCGGTGGAGTTCTCGTCGAAGGTCCGGAGCAACTCACCGGTGAACCCGATCGTGAACGTCGCCTCCCCGGTCACCACGGACTCCACGACCTCGTCCTGGGTCCCGGCCTGCGGGCGGGCGGTCACCCGCGACCCCGACCGCACCAGGGCGTTGCCGTAGATATGACCGACGATCTCGACCTCGCCGAAGGATGCGGTCTCGACGACCACCACCGGATCGTCCCGGTGCGCGGGAACGATCGAGGACTGCGCCTGGCAGCCGGACAGTGCCATCGCGCCGACCCCCGCGAGCACCATCGCGCACCGCCCCGCCCGATCCCCCGTCCGCAGCATCCGACCACGCCCTTCCTCACCCCGGCCGCGCCGGTCGGCGCGGATCACCTCGAGGGACAGTCTCCCAGCCACGCCCGCCGGTCGTCACTCCGAGGGCCCGCACGGCGGATATTGTCAGGCGAGACGAGGAAAGGGGACCGGGTGCCCGCGATCCCACCACGACGGCCGTCGACAACCCGAGCAGATGCCACGCCACGAGGCCCGGCCGGGTCGGCTCACCACGCGACCGTGGACTGCGTCATCTACACCGACGGTGTCGGTGAACGCGGCCGGGTCCCGCACCGCGAGGCGATCCGCCGTGTACGCGACGCCGGTCGAGGCTTCGTCTGGATCGGCCTCGATGCCCCGGGGCGCGACCAGATGGAGGCGCTGTCCCGGGACCTGGGGCTGCACGAGCTCATCATCGAGGACGCGACCAGTGGCCGGCAGCGTCCCAAGTTGGAGGCCTACGACGACGCTCTCGTGCTCAACATGTCGACCGTGCGGTACCTGGCCCACGAGACGGTCACGCAGGTCAGCGACATCGTGTCCACCGGCGAGCTGATGGTGGTCCTGGGCCGGGACTTCGTGGTGACCGTCCGTCACGGGGACCAGATCACCCCCACGGACCTCGTCGGCGCGCCCGGGTACTCGCCGGAACGGTTCGCGATCGGGCCGGCGGCGGTGATGCACGCCGTGGCGGACCGTGTCGTCGACAGCTACATCGAGGCCGCTGAGGGGATGGCCGCGGACATCGACGAACTCGAGTCGGCGCTCTTCACGCCGCGCACCCGGGTGGACATCGAACAGATCTACGTCCTCAAGCGGGAGCTACTCGAACTCAAACACGTCATCGGGCCGTTGACCACGCCCCTGCGACGCCTGTCGGTCGATCATCTCGACCTCGTCCCTGCCGAGGCCCGCCACTACTTCCGCGACGTCCAGGACCACCACGCACAGGCGGCAGCGGTGGTCGCGACCCTGGACGAGCAGAGCACCTCGCTCGTCAGCGCGGCGGCGGCGATAGTCGGGGTCCAACAGAACACCGACATGCGCAAGATCTCCGCCTGGGTCGCCATCGCGGCCGTACCGACGATGGTCGCGGGCGTCTACGGCATGAATTTCCGCCACATGCCGGAGCTCGAGGCGCGATACGGGTACTTCGTGGTGCTGGGGATCATGGTGGCGATGTGCGCCGGGCTCTTCCTGCTGTTTCGCCGGAACCGCTGGTTGTGATCAGCGGTTCAGCCCGGGGTTGACCGCCGAGCGCCCGGGATCGGTGACATCGATGCCGGCCTCCGCCCACGCCTCCTCCAGTTCCGCCGCGCCCTTCATCCGTACCCACGCCGCCTCCGTGTGGGTGACCGGAACGGCCCGGAACACGGTGACCGGCGCGGCGTCACCGGGCAACGGCACGTCCGGGATCTCCGGAGCCCGCAGGACGACCCCCGTGAACGACGCGCCCGGCCAGAGCGGCTCGCCCAGGTCGATCAGTGCTCCCTCCGACAGGACGAGGCCCTCCACCGCGGGTGCGGCCGCGAGCACCGCCAGCGCGCGGACCAGACCGTCCACCCCGCCACGCAGGATCAGACTCAGCTCCGCCCGCGGCGCGGTGGGGTCGGGAACGAGGGCCGAGGGGTCCCCCATCGGTTCGGCTGAGCACCCCAGCGAGACATACCGCACCACGCCGGACTCGATGTCCACGAACCGCAGGATCCTGATCGGTGACGCGCCGAGGAATGTCACCGACGCCTCCTGGGGCTCCGGGCCGTGGTGCTCGATCAGATGCGCCCGCACCACGGAGAGCACGTCCGAGGAGCTCGTCGGACCGCCGGGCAGCACTACTTCAGCCCGAGGCGGGCGAGCTCGTCGCGCACCCGTTCCGCGTTGGCGGGCTCGCACAGGACGTCGTACCGTCCCGCGACGAGCTGCGAGGTGGACGCGAAGTCACGCTTGCCGCGGGTGGCCGCGTAGGACAGCGAGGCCGAGACGACCCCGAACACCGACCCGCCCACCAGGCCCGTCAGGACGACTCCCCACATGGGCTGCGTGAAGATGCCGAGCAACAGGCCGATGAACAGCCCGAGCCAGGCGCCGGTGGCCAGGCCACCGAGCAGGACCTTGGGCCATGTGAGCCGGCCGGTCACCCGCTCGACCTGCATCAGGTCCACTCCCACGATCGTGACCTCGTGGACGGGGAACTCCTCGTCCGCGAGATGATCGACCGCGGCCTGGGCCTGCGCGTAGGTGGGGTACGACCCGACCACCCAACCGGTCGGCGGCGTGGGCAGGCCCGGGGTCTGACCAGCCCGGGTCCTACCGCCTGCCGGATTCACGCGAGAGCTCATGATGTCCGTCCTTCCGGGTCCGTTCCTGCACCGGCCTGATCCGTCACGGTCATCCCGCCCGCACGACCCCGCGCGGACACGACCATCGCCATCTTACGACTGGCCTCGTCGAGCATCTCGTCGCCGAACATCACCGCACCGCGAGCACCTCCCTCGACGGACGTCGACCGCGCGTAGGCGGCGAGGATGGCCTCGGCCTGGTCGAACTCCTCCTGGCGGGGGCTGAACACCTCGTTGCCCGCGTCGACCTGGGCCGGGTGCAACACCCACTTGCCGTCGAAGCCGAGTGCTGCGGTGCGAGCGGCCGCACGGCGGAACCCCTCCACGTCCCGCACCTTGAGGAAGGGCCCGTCGATCGCCTGGAGGCCGTGGGCGCGGGCGGCGACGAGGATGGTCATGAGTACGTGGTGGTAGGCGTCACCCGGGGCGTAACCCTCCGGTTGCTCCCCGACCGTGAGGGTGCGCATCCCGACGGAGGCCATGAAATCGGCCGGACCGAACACCAGCGTCAGGACACGCGGACTGGCCGTCGCGATCTGATCGATGTTGGTCAGCCCCAGGGCGTCCTCGATCTGGGGTTCGATGCCGATGTGCCCGACTGGTAGGCCCGCCGCCTTCTCGACCTGGGTCAGCACCAGGTCGAGGGCCACGACCTCCGCCGCGGAGCGCGCCTTCGGCAGCAACAGTGCGTCGACGCGGGCACCCGCGCGACCGACTATCTCGGTGACGTCCCGCACCGTGTACTCGGTGTCCCACGCGTTGACGCGCACCACCACCGTGGGTGCGGCGAAGTCCCCGCCGTTCAGGGCGGCCACCACGTTCTGGCGGGCCTCCTCCTTGGCGGGACCCGCCACCGCGTCCTCGAGATCCAGGAAGACCTCGTCCACCGGCAGTCCCCTGGCCTTGTCGATCATCTTGACACTGCTGCCGGGCACGGCCAGTACCGTGCGCCGGGGACGGGCACGGAGTTCGGCGAGCGCCGCGGCGGCGTCCTCCGATGGCGCGGGTGTCGCGTGGGGGGCTGCGGTCATCGTGAGTGGCACTCCCTTACGTCCGGTATGGCGGGCGGGCGCCGCCCGTGGGTGACTAGCCTGGTCGACATGGCGAACCTCAACAAGGCCTTCGTCGCCAGGCTAGCCGGACTACCGGTGATCGGCCCTGACGGGGACGACATCGGACGGATCCGGGACGTCGTGGTGACGATGCGGTCTCGGCACAAGCCCCCCCGGGTGATCGGACTCGTGGTCGAACTACCCACGCGTCGCAGGATCTTCGTGCCGATGCTCAGGGTCGCCTCGATCGACCCCCGGTCCGTCTCCCTGGTCTCGGGCACCATCAACCTGCACCGGTTCCAGTCCCGACCCGGGGAGAACCTGGTGCTCGGGGCGTTGGTGGACTCCGTGATCGGAGTCGAGCGGGACCAGCTCGGTTCGGAGAAGTCGGGCGGTGACCAGAAGGACATCCGTTACCAGGTGGTCGACGTGGAGATTGAGCGTCAGCGCTCGAGGGACTGGCTCGTCTCCCGACTCGCCGTACGCGCACGACGCGGGCGCGCCTCGCTCGGCCGCCGCGGCGAGGTGTCGATCCATCCGTGGAGCCGGATCCGGGGACTCGACGACGACGCGATCGGCACCCCGGAACACAGTGCCGAGAGCCTGGTCGAGCACTATGCCGACATGCGCCCGGCCGACGTCGCGAACGCCCTGCGGGAACTGCCGGAGGTCCGTCGGCTGGAGGTCGCCCGGACACTGGACGACGAGCGATTGGCCGACATCCTGCAGGAACTGCCCCACGACGAGCAGACCGAGATCGTCACCCGGCTCGAGCTGGAGCGCGCGGCGGACGTGCTCGAGGCGATGGACCCCGACGACGTGGCCGATCTGCTCGGCGAGTTGCCGGAGCAGGACGCCGAGTCATTCTTGGAACGCATGAACCCCGAGGACTCGGCTCCCGTCCGGCGTCTGCTCACGTTCGACGCGGACACCGCGGGCGGGCTCATGACCCCCGAGCCGATCATCCTGTCTCCGCAGACGACGGTGGCCGAGGCCCTCGCCCACTGCCGCAACCCCGACCTCAGCCCGGCCCTGGCCAGCCTCGTCTTCGTCGTGAGGCCCCCCACCGCGACACCGACGGGCAAGTACCTCGGATGCGTCCACATCCAGGCGCTGTTGCGGGAGCTGCCGTCGATGATGGTGGCCGAGACCGTCGACACCAGCCTGTCCACGCTGCGCCCGTCCGACTCGACGGACGCCGTGACCAGGTTCTTCGCCACCTACAATCTCGTGTGCGGGCCGGTGGTCGACGACGAGGGACACCTGCTCGGCGCGGTGGCGGTCGACGATCTGCTGGACCATGTGCTCCCGGACGACTGGCGGGACATGGACCTGCACGACGACAGGGAGGCGACCCGATGAGCGAGCCCACCGTGCGGTCCTCGCTCTCGATGCCGGTGACCTCGCGCAGACCGAGGATCAGCTTCGACGCAGACGCGGTCGGCCGCTACAGCGAGTCCGTCGCGCGGTTCTTCGGGACCGGCACATATCTGCTGATCCAGACGATCATCGTGATCGTCTGGATCATCATCAACGTCGCGGTGGTCGCCCTGCGCTTCGACCCGTATCCCTTCATCCTGCTCAACCTCGCGTTCTCGACGCAGGCCGCCTACGCCGCTCCGCTGATCCTGCTCGCACAGAACCGGCAGGAGGACCGCGACAAGGAGTCCGTCAGGGAGGATCGCCTCCGCGCCACGCAGACCAAGGCGGACACCGAGTTCCTCGCCCGGGAACTCGCCTCGGTCCGGCTCTCCGTCGGTGAGACGGTCACCCGCGACTACCTCCGGCGGGAGCTCGACGACCTCCGTGATTCCGTCGAGCGGATCGAGACCCTCCTCTCCGGCCTCGAACCCGGGACGTGTAACGCCGATCACAACAAAACCGATTCAGACGTCAAGGGCCGGGGGTAGCCTCGGCCGGGACGGAACGTCGTGGGGCGCAGCACGTTCGCTGGGCCGACCGGGAAGTCGTAGGGGGAAGTCTTGCGCCGTTTTGCGCACAACGCCGATCGCCGGGTTCTGACCAGTGCCGCCGTTACCGCCAGCGCGATCGCTGTGCTGTCGGCCGTGGGACTGAACATGGACACCAGTCGCCCCGCGCCGCCGGACATCACTCCGCTGGCCGAGTACGCGCCCAGCACGCCGACGGTGACCGAGGCTCCCGCCACCTCCCGCACCACAGAGCCGTCCCCGGAGGAGGAACCGGCCGCACCGGAGGACCCCGGCGCCGCCCACATCGAGCCGGCGACCATCCCGGACGGGCCGCTGGGCATCCCCGGCATCGCCCTCGACGCCTATCACCGCGCCGCGGACCGCCTCAATGCGGAGAAGCCCGCCTGCGAGATGGACTGGACTCTCCTGGCCGGTATCGGCCAGGTCGAGTCCAACCAGGGACGTGGTCGGTTCGACGTCCACGGCAACACCATCGGCCGCATCCTGGGCCCCCGCCTCGATGGGAGCCTTCCGGGAACCGCCGTCATCACCGACACGGACGGGGGCCGGTTCGACGGCGATGCGGAGTTCGACCGCGCGGTGGGCCCCGTGCAGTTCATCCCCTCGACCTGGGCCGGTCTCGGTCGCGACGCCAACGACGACGGGGTGGCCGATCCGAACAACATCTACGACGGCGCGCTGTCGGCGGCGTCCCTGCTGTGTGGGCAGGGGGGATCGATGGCCGATCCCGCCGCCCGCACCCGGGCGGTCCTGGCCTACAACAACTCGCTGGCCTATGTCGCCAACGTGAACGCCTGGGCCCACGGCTATGCGGTCAACGCCGTCCCGCTGCCGTCGGACCTGCCGGAGATCCACCAGCCCGAACCCACCATCGAACCCCCGGAGCCGCCCGAGCGATGCCCCGAGGGGTGGGAGGGCGAGCCCACCGAGGCACCCGAGCCCGTTGCTCCGGGTGAGCCCGAGGCCCCGGTGCCCGGTTGCACGGAGGTCGAGCCCCCGACGACTCCGGCCCCGCCCGCGCCCAGCGCCTCTCCTTCGCCGTCGGCGACGCCGACTCCGACGCCGTCGCCCGAACGCCCGGCGCCTCCGGCGGTGGCGCCCCCGGCTCCGGCGCTACCGGGTTTGCCCGTGATCGAGTTGCCCTGCATACCTCCGTTCTGCGTGCCGTCGCCGCCTGCCTGAATCGTCACCCGGTGCCGTGACGCCTAGACTCGGGGCATCATGAGTGCACCCAGCGAAGAACTGATCCGGGCCGCCCTGGCGAAGGTCGACGACCCGGAGATCCGGAAGCCGCTCACGGAGCTCGGCATGGTCAAGGGTGTCGAGGTGGACCCCGCCACGGGCCGGGTCGACATCGGCATCTACCTGACCGTCGCCACCTGTCCGATGCGGGACACCATCACCGACCGTGTCCGCACGGCGGTGGCCGACGTCCCGGGCGTCGGCGAGATCGCTGTCGAGCTCGACGTGATGAGCGACGAGCAGCGCACCGAACTGCGCAAGCACCTGCGCGGGGATGCCGCGGAGCCCGTCATCCCGTTCGCCCAGCCCGGCAACCTGACCCGCGTCTACGCGGTCGCCTCGGGCAAGGGAGGGGTCGGCAAGTCCACCGCGACGGTCAACCTCGCCACGGCCCTCGCCTCGCGGGGGCTCTCCGTGGGTGTACTGGACGCCGACATCTACGGCCACTCGATCCCGCGGATGCTGGGGACCGACGCGCGACCGACCCAGGTGGAGCAGATGATCCTGCCGCCCGTCGCGCACGACGTGAAGGTCATCTCGATCGCACAGTTCACGAAGGGCAACACCCCGGTTGTGTGGCGCGGGCCCATGCTCCACCGGGCGTTGCAGCAGTTCCTCGCGGACGTCTACTGGGGTGATCTCGACGTCCTGCTGATGGACCTGCCCCCCGGCACGGGCGATGTGGCGATCTCGATCGCGCAGCTCATCCCCTCCGCGGAGATCCTCGTGGTCACCACGCCCCAGCAGGCTGCCGCAGAGGTGGCCGAGCGGGCCGGATCGATCGCGCTGCAGACCCGTCAGCGCATCGCGGGTGTCATCGAGAACATGTCATGGCTCGAGCTGCCCGACGGCACCAGGATGGATGTCTTCGGCACCGGCGGCGGTGCCGAGGTGGCGGCCAATCTGTCCCGCTCGGTCGGTGCACCCGTCACGTTGCTCGGTCAGGTCCCCCTGGAGCAGGCCGTGCGCGAGCACGGGGACGAGGGCACGCCCATCGTCCTCGCCGAGCCGGATTCGCCGTCCGGGCGCGCATACCGCGAGATCGCGGACGGTCTGGCCGTGCGCCCCCGGGGCCTGGCGGGGATGAACCTCGGGATCGACACCACCCGGCACCTCTGACGGACGGCGACGGCCGGGGGCTCAGCCCCCGGCCGTTCGTGCCGTCTGTCCGCCGCGGGTCGGGCCGGACGCGACGCCGGGCCCGGTCGTGAGGGCGGATCAGGTGGCGTCGCTGTCCCACACGGGTCCCGATGAC
>NZ_JAALDN010000253.1 GCF_014144855.1 Dietzia maris
GGGCGGCGCGGGGCCGCCGGGTCACCACCCCAGGGAGTCCAGCGGGTCCGCGGGCTCGAGGTCCGGATCGTCCTCGGCGAATGTGCGCATCCGACCGGGGCCCGTCGCCGCCGTCTCGAACCGGACCGACACCCGGCCGTGGCCCGATCCCTGCACCCAGCCGTGCCCGAATTCCGGGTGTCGCACGTCCGCGCCCGTCTCGAAACGCCGGTGCCCGGCCTGCCGCCACGCCCCGATCGCCGGGAGTTCCCCTGCCCCCCGTCCGTCGGCCGCCCCCTCGTCCGCGGGTCCGGTCCCGTCGTCGGCCGGTTCGGACTCGTCGGTGGCGACGGTGGTGCCCACTCCGACGATGTCGGGCAGGTCCTCGTCGTCGTCGTCGTCGTGTCCCGATCGGTCCACGGGAACGAACTCCTGCTCGAACAGCGCGTCCTGGTAGTGATCGGTGAGGCCGGACACCCCCACGCCCAGCAGTCGGATCGCCCCGAAGTCGACCGGGTCCGGGGCGAGCGAGCGCGCCACCCCGATGATCGTCTCCAGCGACGTGGTGCCCACCGGCAACGTGTACGAGCGGGTGATCGAGGTGAAGTCCGAGCGCTTGACCTTGACCGTCACCGTCCGCGCCGCACGGCCGTCGGAGAGCAGCCTGCGGTGCGCCGCCTCGGCCGCCCGGCGCACCGCCGCCGCGACCTGACCCGACGTCGTGAGATCGGCGGCGAACGTGCTCTCGGCGCTGATCTGCTTGGCCTCGGCCCGCTCGTGCACCGGCCGGTCGTCGTAGCCCCGCGCGATCCGGGCGATCGCCGGGCCGACCGTCTTGCCGAGCGCGTGGGCCACGTCGTCGTCGTCCATCGCCGCGAGGTCGCCGATGGTCGCCACCCCGAACTGCGCCAGCCGCTCCCCCGCCACCGGACCCACTCCCCACAGGCTCCGCACCGGAAGCGGGAACATCACCTCGGCGTGGTCGCGGCGCGGCACCACCACCACACCGTCCGGCTTGGCCAGCTCCGAGGCGATCTTGGCGTACTGCTTGCCCGCGCCCGCCCCCACCGACGCCGGGAGCCCGGTCGCCGCACGGATGGCGGCACGCAACTCCTGCGCCCACTGTCGGGTGCGGTCGGCGTCGGCGCCCCGCAGCTCCGGCGGCTCGAGGAAGGCCTCGTCCACGGAGATCTGCTCCACGACCGGCGCGTGCTCGGCGAACACCTCGAACACCCGGCGGCTCAGAACCCGGTAGACCGGCATCCGCGGCGAGACGAACACCGCGCCCGGCCCCACCAGTCGACGCGCCTGGTGTGAGGGCATGGCCGAGCGGGCACCCTTGGCTCGCGCCTCGTAGGAACACCCCGCCACCACACCGCGGCCGCCCTGACCGCCCACGAGCACCGGCCGACCCCGCAGGGTCGGCCGGGTCAGCTGCTCGCAGGACGCGAAGAACGCGTCCATGTCCACGTGCAGGACCCAGCGATCCTGCCCGCCACCCATGACGAGCCGCCGGTCAGACCCGAGCCAGCGTCATCCGGACGCCCTCGGCGAGCTCGACCGGGTCCCCGTCTGCCTGATCCAGTGCGTCGACCACGGCGAAGTCGGTGGCCAGCACCTCGCCGGCGACGAGCTGCGCGTGACGGTCCGCCCACTCACGGCGGGCGGCCGGCACCTCCATGCGCACCCGGATGCGGTCGGAGATGTCGAAACCGGCACCGCGGCGGGCCTCCTGGATCTCGCGGATCCGGTCCTTGGCCCAGCCCTCGGCCTCGAGCTCCTCGGTGACCGTCAGGTCCAGCACGACCAGGCCGGCACCGCCGCGCAGCGCCGCCGTGGACTCGGGATCGGCGGCCACGAGCCGGTGCTCGTACTCGCCCTCCTGCAGCTCGACGCCGCCGGCGACCACGACGCCGTCGGTCTCGGTCCAGTCACCGGACTTGGCGGCCTTGATGCAGGCCTGGACCTGCTTGCCCAGCCGCGGGCCGGCAGCGCGCGCGTTGACCGCCAGTTCCATCCGCCCGTGAGTGGCCACGTCGCTGGTGAGGCGCACCTCGCGGACGTTGACCTCGTCGGCGATGAGACCGGTGAACGGCTGGAGCCGCTCTGCGTCGGGCATGGCCACCGTGAGCGAGCTGAGCGGCAGGCGCACCCGCAGGTGCTTGGCCTTGCGGATCGAGGACACGGTGGAGCACACGTCGCGCACGGCCTCCATCGCCTCGACCAGGTCGGCATCGTGCGGCAGCTCATCGGCGGCCGGCCAGTCCACCAGGTGCACCGACTCCTCACCGGTGAGCCCGGTCCACACGACCTCGCTCATCAGCGGCAGCAGCGGCGCGGCGAGGCGCATGGTGGTCTCGAGGACCGTGTAGAGGGTGTCGAAGGCGTCGCGGGAATCCTGGCCGCTGTCCTCGCCGGCCCAGAACCGGGAGCGCGACCGGCGGACGTACCAGTTGGTCAGGGCGTCGGCGAACATGCGCAGCTCGTCGCAGGCCGCGGCGATGTCGGTGGCGTCCAGCGCCTCGGTCATGGCGTCGCGCGTGGACGCCAGGCGGGACAGGATGTAGCGGTCCAGCACGTGCTCCGAGTCCGTACGCCAGGTGGCCCGGCGGGAGGCGTACAGCTGGAAGAAGCTGTAGGAGTTCCACAGCGGCAGCATGGCCTGGCGGACGCCCTCGCGGATGCCCTGCTCGGTCACCACGAGGTTGCCGCCCCGCAGGATCGGCGAGCTCATGAGGAACCAGCGCATGGCGTCCGAGCCGTCGCGGGAGAACACCTCGTTGACGTCCGGGTAGTTGCCCTTGGACTTGCTCATCTTGAGACCGTCGTTGCCCAGGACGATCCCGTGGGCGGCGACATGGGTGAACGCGGGACGGTCGAACAGCGCGGTGGCCAGCACGTGCAGGGTGTAGAACCAGCCGCGGGTCTGCCCGTTGTACTCGACGATGAAGTCACCCGGGTTGTGGGTCTCGAACCACTCCTTGTTCTCGAAGGGGTAGTGGACCTGGGCGAACGGCATCGACCCGGACTCGAACCAGCAGTCGAACACGTCCGGGATGCGGCGCATGGTCGACTTGCCGGTCGGGTCGTCCGGGTTGGGCCGGGTCAGCTCGTCGATGTACGGGCGGTGCAGGTCGGTGGGCCGGACGCCGAAGTCGGCTTCCAACTCGTCGAGGGACCCGTAGACGTCGACCCGCGGGTAGGCGGGGTCGTCGGACTCCCACACCGGGATCGGGGCGCCCCAGTAGCGGTTGCGGTTGATGTTCCAGTCGCGGGCGCCCTCGAGCCACTTGCCGAACTGGCCGTCGCGCACGTGCTCCGGCATCCAGGTGATGTGCTCGCGGTTGAGCTCCACCATGCGGTCCCGGAACGCGGTGACCTTGACGAACCACGCGGGCAACGCCATGTAGATGAGCGGCTGGCCGGAGCGCCAGGAGTGCGGGTAGGAGTGCTCAATGGTCTCGTGGCGGATCAGACGGCCATCGGCCCGCAGATCGCGGGAGATGGGCGCGTTGGCGTCGAAGACGAGCTGCCCGGCGTACGGCGGCACCTCGGCGGTGAACTTGCCGTCCGGGCCCACCGGGATGACGAGCTCGATCCCGGCGGCGTCGCAGGCGTCCTTGTCCTCCTCACCGAAGGCGGGCGCGAGGTGGACGACGCCGGTACCGGACTCGGTGGTGACATAGTCGGCCGAGAGCACGACGTGCGCACCCGCGTGACCGGCGAAGAAGTCGAACGGCGGGGTGTACCGCAGGCCCACCAGCTCGGAGCCCTTGACGGTCGTCACGACCTCCGCGTCCTCACCGAACTCGGCGGCGTAGACGCCGCGGCGTGCCTCGGCGAGGACGAAGCTCCGCCCGGCGAACTCACCGGAGTCGACCCGGACCACCGAGTAGTCGATCTCGGGGTGGACGGCGGCGGCGAGGTTGGAGGGCAGGGTCCACGGCGTGGTGGTCCACACCAGTGCCTCGGCGCCGTGGAACGGGCTGTCCTGAGGGGCCTCCAGGGGCAGCCCGACGGTGACGGCCGGGTCCTGACGCATCTTGTAGGCGTCGTCCAGGCGGGTCTCCTGGTTGGACAGTGGCGTCTGCTCGTACCAGGAGTACGGCAGCACGCGGAAACCCTTGTAGATCAGGCCCTTGTCGTAGAGCCGCTTGAAGGCCCACAGCACGGACTCGGTGAAGTCGATGTCGAGGGTCTTGTAGTCGTTGTCGAAGTCCACCCAGCGGGCCTGGCGGTGGACGTACTTCTCCCACTCGTCGGTGTACTGCAGCACCGACATCTCGCAGGCGTTGTTGAACTCGGCCAGGCCCATGTCGAGGATCTGGGACTTCTCGGTGATGCCGAGCTGCTTCTCGGCCTCGAGCTCGGCGGGCAGGCCGTGGCAGTCCCAGCCGAACCGGCGCTCGACCCTGTACCCACGCATGGTGCGATAGCGCGGGACGACATCCTTGACGTACCCGGTGAGCAGGTGACCGTAGTGGGGCAGGCCGTTGGCGAACGGGGGCCCGTCGTAGAAGACGTACTCCTGCGCGCCCGCACGGTTACGGATGGACTCGCGGAACGTGTCGCGCTCGTCCCACCGCTGCAGGACCGTCTCCTCGAGGGCGGGGAACGACGGCGTCTGGGACGTGGCGCCCCCGGCGAGGTCGAGCACGGGGTACGCGCTGCCGGTGGCAGCGGGCTCGCCGTCGGCGGGTTCGGTCGCTACGGGTTCGGTGCTCATGTGGGCGGACTCCTCGCGTACGGGGCCCGCACGAGTTCGCATCCGTGGGGCCGTCAGGCCTGCGCTCGGGGACGAACCGGATCGCGTCTGGCGCGTTCCGTCCGCGGTACCACCCCGTTTGGCGACGACGTGCGACGCCCACTCGTGGGTCGGGCTGTGACGGGCTCCCCCGTTCGGTTCTACTGAGCGGTCCCCGCCGTGCGGGGTCCCACCGTTCTTCCGAGCACTCCCCGGTGATGGCCGGATCTCCGCGCGTCCGGCTCACGACCGAACAGGCTCCGATATTACCCGTCGGTGCGGGCGTCCGCCTCTTCCGAGGTCATCCGCGGCTCGCGGTCGCGCTCGGCGCGCCCACGGACCAGGTCGGCCAGCAGCAGGATGAGCCCCAGGGCTCCGACGACGATACACGCCCACGCCCACCCGATCTGACCTGTCGCGACGGCCGCCACGAGGAAGGCGAAACCGAGGACCGTCAGTCCGAGCGCGGCGACGAGCATCCGTGCCTCCTGGTGGGCGAATCCTGGTGTTGGGCGAATTCTGGGAGCTGTGCGATGGGAAAGGGGGTCGCACCGTCGGTGGCCCCGTCCCCCACCCCGAATATACGTCGGTCCCCGCACCCTTGGGCAGGGGCGGGGACCGCATCGGTCACGCGGAGTGGATCACTCGGCGCGGTGACCGCCGTCCTTCTTTGCCGACTGGTCGGACGAGCCGGGAGCGCCGGCACTGCCGGTACCCTCGCCGGCCGCGGACGAGGCCGCCGGGCCGCCCGGGGTGGACGAGGCCGCAGTGGCGGCCGGGGCGGCCGGGGCGGCCGATCCGGTCTTGCCGAGCTCCGAGAGCTGGTTCTCCAGGTAGCTGGTGAGGCGGCTGCGGTAGTCCTTCTCGAACGTCCGCAGCTGGTCGATCCGGCTCTCGAGCACGCCACGCTGCTGGTTGATGGTGGCCATGATCTCGGTGTGCTTGCGCTCGGCGTCGGCCTGCAGGGCATCGGCCTTCGCCTGCGCCTCCTTGACCTGCTGCTCGGACCGGGCCTGGGCGTCCTTGACGATGCCGTCGGACTTGCTCTTGGCCTCTGTGAGGATCTTGTCGGCCTCCTTGCGGGCGTCGCCGACCATCTTCTCGGACTGGGACTTGGCGTCGCCGACCAGGCGATCGGACTGGGACTTGGCGTCGCCCACCAGCCGGTCGGACTCGCTGCGGGCCTTGGCCATGAGTCCGTCGGACTCCTTCTTGGCCTCGCCGGTGAGCCGATCGGCCATCTCCTGGGCCATGGCCAGGACGCGGGCGGCGCGCAGGTGGGTCTCGTTGTTGGCGGCGCCGTCGTCCTCGCTCTTGCCCAGCGACGGGGTCGCGGCGGCCGGAGTCGGGGTGGTCGGCGCGGCGGCCGCAGCAGGTGCGGGCGC
>NZ_JAALDN010000254.1 GCF_014144855.1 Dietzia maris
CGGTGTACGCCGCTCCGGTGGCCGACAGCAGCGCGGTGTCGACCGCGGAGAGCCGACCGTCGCGCAGCGCGATCGCCAGCGCCGCCGGCACGATCACCGGCTTGCACAGCTTCTCCAGCGCGCCGACCCCGGTGGCCTTGGCGATCTCCGTCCCCACCGCGGCCGCGAGGAACGCGGGCCCCTCCGGGCGGGACGTGTCGCCGAGTGCGCCCACCCGCTCCGTCAGCGCCTGCACCAGGCGATCGCGGAATGCCCTCGTCGTCGTCGTTGTCGTCGTCGTATCCATGCCGGTCACTCCAGTCCCAGGTCGGTCAGACCCAGCAACGCGCGGTACTCCACGCCCTCGGCCCGGATCACGTCGTCGGCACCGGTCGCGCGGTCCACTACGGTGGCCACGCCCACGACCTCGGCGCCCGCCTCGCGCAGGGCGGCCACGGCCGTGAGCGGCGAGTTCCCGGTGGTGGTGGTGTCCTCGACGACCAGGACACGGCGACCGACGATGTCGGGGCCCTCGATGCGGCGCTGCATCCCGTGCTTCTTGGCCTCCTTGCGCACCACGAACGCGTCGATCGGCCGGCCCGGCGCGTGCATGATCGCCGTGGCCACCGGATCGGCGCCCAGCGTCAATCCACCGACGGCGTCGAAGTCCCAGTCCGCGGTGAGTTCGCGCAGCAGCCGTCCGATCAAGGGCGAGGCCTCGTGGTGCAGCGTGGCGCGGCGCAGGTCGACGTAGTAGTCGGCCTCGCGCCCCGAGGAGAGGGTGACGCGACCGTGGACGACGGCCAGCTCGGCGACCAGCTCGGACAGTCGCGTGCGGGCCTGGGCGTCGACGGTGACGGGATCGGTCATGGGACTCCTCGCGGGGACACGGTGTTCATTGACACGGTTGTGTGGGGACACGGTGGGCGGAACGGCTGCCCCCGACTCTAGTCCGCCCCCGGAACGCCCCGACCCGCTGCGGCGTCGGGTCAGTCCCTGATGTCGGGCGGGAGCCGAAGCTTCGCGGTCTGCTCCACGTCCGGGTCGATGCCGGGACGCTCGCGGCCTGAGGCATCGTCCGCCTGCTCGCCGGCCTCGTGGCTGGGTCGCCCGTC
>NZ_JAALDN010000255.1 GCF_014144855.1 Dietzia maris
GGCGGCGGGCTCGGTGGCGGCGGACCCGGTGGCGGCGGACCCGGTGGCGGTGTCCGCCTCGTCCCCGCCCCGGGAGGTGCTGCCGTCGCCGGCCCCCGATCCGTCGATGGTGTTGCCGAACGACTCCGGGGGCTCCTCCGGGATGCGCGCGGGGTCGTCGGGTCGGGTCTGGTCGGTCACAATCGCCTCCGCGGTCTCGGTGGTGGGCGCCGGTCCCCGGCGCCGGGGTGCTGACGACCCTAGTCCCGTGGGGACCCCTTACGTCGGAATCTCCCGACCGCGTCACCGTGGCTTAGTCTGGTGCGCATGTCGGACAATCCCTTCGGTCGGGTCATCACCGCGATGGTGACCCCCATGCATGACGACGGCTCGATCGATTTCGACGGCCTGCAGCGGCTCGCGGTCCATCTCGCCGATCACGGCCACGACGGACTGCTGGTCAACGGCACGACCGGCGAGTCCGCGACGACCACCGACGACGAGGACTACGACAGCGTGGCCGCCGTCGTCGAGGCCGTCGGCGACCGGGTGAAGGTCATGGCCGGTTGCGGCACCAACGACACCGAGCACTCGATGCGTGCGGCGCGCGAGATGATCGCCCGCGGCGCCGACTCCCTGCTCGTGGTGACGCCGTACTACAACAAGCCCACCCAGCACGGGATCGTCGAGCACTTCCGGATGATCGCCGAGGCGGCCGACCGCCCGATCATGGCCTACGACATCCCCGGCCGCACCGGCACCGCCCTGGCCACGGACACCATCCGGCGGATGGCGGAGATCCCCCGGGTGCGGGCGGTCAAGGACGCCAAGGGCGACCTGTTCGAGGCCAGCCGACTCATGGCGGAGACGGACCTGCTCTGGTTCTCCGGCGACGACGTGCTCAACCTGGCCTTCCTGGCCCTCGGTGCCACCGGCATCGTCTCGGTCGTCGGCCACGTCGCCGGCGACGACTACCGGGCGATGATCGACGCCGTCGACGCCGGTGACCTGCCGCGGGCCCGCGAGATCCACACCCGCCTCATCCCGGCCGTGGACGCGATCATGCACACCTCGCAGGGCGCCATCCAGGTCAAGGCGGCCCTGAAGGAGGCCGGCCTCATCGGCTCGGACCGCCTGCGCATGCCCCTCCTCCAGGGGCCGCCCGAGCACCGGGCCAAGTTGCGCGACGGGCTGGCCGCGGCCGGGCTCGGCTGACCCATCCCGGCCACCGGCCGACCACGGTCACCACTCTGCGGGGGATGACCTCGCCGTCGTGACCCTCGTCATGCCCGCTGGAACGCGGCCATCTCCGTGCACCGCCTCCACAGGGCGGCGGCCGTGGTCCGGTCGTGCGAACGGCGACCCGACCGGGCGGGCTTCGGATGCCCGCGCAGGCCCCCGAGGCGATCGGGGCCGACGAACTCGCCGCCGGCGAGGCCGGGCACCGTCGCCGCGTACAGCACGGACAGTGCGCCCATCTCCGGTGTCAGGCCCGCCCACGTGATGGAGTTGCCCAACTCGAAAAAGCGGTCCGCCAGTGGGTTGCCGCTCTGGCGGATGAGGTCGGTCGCCGTGTAACCGGGATGGGCGGCGACCGACCGCAGCCCGCTGCCGGACCGCTCGAAGTGGCGCTGCCACTCGTAGCCCAGCATGATGCACGCCAATTTGGAGTCCGCGTACGCCGCCATGGGTCGGTAGCCGCGCACGTCCATGTCGAGATCGTCGGTGTCGAGTCGTCCGCGCAGGTGGGCGAGCGAGCCCAGCCACACGACCCGGTCCGTCAGCATCTGCTCCAGCCCCAGGGTGAGCGCGTGATGTGCCAGCACGTTGACCCCGAACTGCATCTCGTGTCCCTGCGCGGTGCGGGCGTGGGGGATGTTCATCACACCGGCGTTGTTGATCAGCACGTCTACCGGCGCACCCTCCGCCGCCGTGGCCGCCACGAACGCGTCGACGGAGTCCAGGTCCGCCATGTCGAGCAGGCGCACCTGCGCGCGCTCCCGGTCACCGGCGGGGAGCGTCGCGCGCGCCTCCTGCGCCTTCTCCTCGTTCCTGCAGGCCATGACGACCCGGGCGCCTCGGGCCGTGAGTGCGGCGGTGGTCGCCAGCCCGATCCCGCCGTTGGGGCCCGTGACCACGAAGGTCCGGCCCGTCTGGTCGGGGATGTCGGTGGCGGACCATCTGTGCGCGCGAGTCATGAACGTCAGTCAACCAGCCGTGCCTGCGCTGTGGTGGTCCGTCCGTGTGGTAACGCCGGGATATCCTTCGCGATGTCCTTGTGACACACTCGTCGGGTGTGCGGGTCCCACGTGTCACACGTGCCCCCGCGTGCCCGTTCCTCGAGATCCCGGAGTAGCCCCATGACGTTCGACCGCCGAACCTTCCTGCGCCGCGCCGGCATCGGCGCCGCCGGGGCGGGCGCCCTCGCCGCGGGCATCACCCCCGCGGTGGGTGCCCAGTCCTCGATCCCCGCCGGGCTCGGTGCGCTGCCGGGGGCGGGTGTCGGCGTCCCGATCGGCACACTGCTCGACTACGCCTCCGGCCCGCCGTCGGCGGCGTCGATCCGCGCGGCCGGCCACATGGGCGCCGTGCGGTACTGCTCCAACCGTCGCCCCGGCGCCGAGTGGATGACGGGCAAGCCGCTGCTGCGCCGCGAGGTCGACGACTTCCGCCGCAGTGGCCTCAACATGGTCTCCTGCTACCAGTACGGGCGTGCCGAGACCGCCGACTGGAGGGAAGGCGCCGCGGGCGGCGACCGCCACGCCCCGATCGGGATCCGGATCCACCGCGAGGCCGGCGGGCCGTCCGGCGTGCCGATGTACGTCGCGATCGACGACAACCCCACCCGGTGGCAGTTCGACAACCAGATCCGCCCGTACCTTGAGCGCTGGCGCGCCCATCTCCACGGCGCGGGGATGGAGCTCGGCGTGTACGCCAACGCCCCCACCATCGACTGGTGCCGTCAGACCGGCCTGGGCCGGTACTTCTGGCAGCACGACTGGGGCTCCGGTGGGCGCCTCAACCCGAGCGCGACGATCCACCAGCTGCCGGTCCGGCAGCAGGTCACCGTCGGCGGGGTCGTGTCCGACCTCAACCGTGTCTACGCACTCGACTACGGCCAGTGGTGGCCGGTCGACCCGATCGCGCTCGCGCAGTCGGCGCTCGGCAGCTCGATCTGACGCGACGTCTGGCGGGGCCTGCGCCTACTCGACGGTGATCTCGCCCATCGCCCCCCACTCCTCGCCCTCGGCGGTGGTGTTGATGATCCGCGGGGTCCGCTCGAGGTAGCGGGCGGCCGAGCCGGTGAACTCGGCGAAGTGGTCGGAGTTCACGTGCTGGGCGGGGGCGTCGCCCTCTCGGAAGGCCTCGCACAGCAGGAAGGTGTTCGGAGACTCCGGCGACCGGTACCAGTCGAAGAAGAGATTGCCAGGCTCGGCGCGGGTGGCCTCGGTGAACTCGCGGGTGAACTCGAGCCAGGACTCGGCGAACTCGGGCTTGACGTCGAAACGCACGTTGATGAGGATCATGGCCCCATCCTGCCGCGTGGGGAGCGGGCCGTCGAGGGAGGTGCGACTCGCCCCGATCGCCGGGGCAGGCATACGCTGTATCAGGTGACCATCGAGATGAGCACCGAGAACCCGTGCGTCCCGCGGGCAGAGGCCGACTCCTCCGTCCGCGCCGTCTGGAACCGCCTGTCGCTGGACGCGACCTCGAGCAGGAACGAACCGCTGATCGCGGGACTGGTCCTGGATCTCATCGACGGCTGTGATGACCTCGGCGAATCCCTCGCGCGCCTCGCCGCCTCCCGGGTCGCGACCCCCGAGATCGGTCGGCACGTGCTGGAGAAGGAGATCCGGGCGGTGCTGGTGGAGCATCCCCACGTCCTGGAGGCCGTCGCGGCCGACCTCGTGGTGAGCTTCGAGCGTAACCCCGCGTACCCCAACTACCTGGTGCCCTACCTCTTCGCCAAGGGCTTCCTCGGCTTGCAGGTGCACCGCGTGGCCCACGAGATGTGGAACTCCGGGCGCGTCATGGCGGCGTCGTTCCTGCAGAGCCGGATCTCCGAGGTGTTCGCGATGGACATCCATCCCGCGGCCCGTGTCGGCTCGGGCATCCTCGTCGACCACGCCACCGGGATCGTCGTGGGCGAGACCTGCGTGATCGGCGACGGCGTGTCCATCCTGCAGGGCGTCACCCTCGGCGGCACCGGCAACGAGGACGGCGACCGTCATCCCAAGATCGGCTCCGGCGTGCTGCTGTCCGCCGGATCGATCGTGTTGGGCAACGTCCGGGTGGGCGCCTGCTCCAGGGTGGCCGCGGGATCGGTGGTCCTGCACGAGGTCCCGCCCCACACCACCGTGGCCGGGGTCCCCGCGAAGGTGGTCCGGCGGCACGCGGATTCGCTGGTCCCCGCAGAGCGGATGGACCAGGAGATCGACCCCGAGGGGTAGGGAAACACGCCGATGCGGGTCCTGGTGGTCGACGACGAGCCGGCGCTGCGCGAGAGCGTGCGCCGGGGACTCGTCACGGGCGGCTGGGCCGTGGAGACCGCCGCCGACGGTGAGGAGGGCCTCGAGATGGCCTGCGCCGACGACTTCGACGTGGTCGTGCTGGACATCATGATGCCGCGGCGCAGCGGGTACGAGGTCGTCCGCGAGATGAGACGCCGCGAGGTCTGGACCCCGGTGCTCATGCTCACCGCCAAGGACGGCGAATACGACGAGGCCGACGCCTTCGACCTGGGCGCCGACGACTACCTGGTCAAGCCGTTCTCGTTCGTCGTCCTCGAGGCCCGACTCCGGGCTCTGGTGAGGCGGGGGGCGCCGGAGCGCCCGGCGACGTTCGAGGCCGGCGACCTCGTGGTGGACCCGGCCGCGCGGGAGGTCCGCCGCGGAGATACGCGGATCACCGTGACCGCGCGTGAATACGCGGTGCTCGAGTACCTCATCCGCCATCGCAACCAGGTGGTGTCCAAAGTCCAGATCATGCGGGCCGTGTGGGACGCCGCGTACGACGGTGACGACAACATCGTCGAGGTCTACGTCGGCTACCTGCGACGCAAGATCGACGCCCCGTTCAGGGCCCGCGCCATCGAAACCGTCCGCGGGCAGGGCTACCGACTCGTCGACAGCGTCGCGGCGCGCCCCTGAGCCGGGCCACTTCGCCCACTCCTCGCCGGCGTCTGCGCGTGGCCATCCGCCCTGCCACAGCCGCTCGCCACCATGGCGTCTCGCGTGAACCGATGCGCAGGCCAGACGCCATGGTTGCGGGCGGCTGTTGTTGATGTGTACAGGCGCGCGAGCGAGACGCCAGGCGCGGGAGCGGATG
>NZ_JAALDN010000256.1 GCF_014144855.1 Dietzia maris
GCCGCGCGGGCCTCGTCGGTGGGCGTCAGCAGGGGCGCCATCCGCGTCAGGCGCCGGGGCCGACGTTGCGCGACGGGCGGGTGCGCAATTCGTGCACGTACTTCTCGGGGGCCCCCGCGCACTCGGCGGCGTCCGCGAGCAGGCCGAGGTAGCGCGCGGACGGCAGACCTCCCTCGAAGGCGTCCATCACGTACAGCCATGCGAGCACGGTGTCGTCGGTGCCGGCCGGGGCGATGTCCACGGCGAACTCGGACTCCTGCGCGTCGACCGGGGGACCGTCGGGCACGGTGGGCCGGCGCGTGATGCGGACCCGGATCTTGCGGGCGGGCATCCGGTCCGTGCCCTCCCAGCGGTCGAGGGCGCGGACGTCCTCGTCGGGGACGTCGTAGAGCACCACGAACACCCTGGAGTCCGGGTCCTCGACGACGGTGGCGACGGCACCCTCCCACGTGGGGTCGTCCCCGGCGAAGGTCAGGCGCCAGCCCTCGAGCCAACCCGTCCCCGCGAAGGGCGAGTGCGGCGCGCGGGTGTTCATCTGATCGGGATACATGTTCGTCCCGTACGCGGCGTAGAGAGGCACGCCCACAACCCTAGCCCCTTCGGCGGTGGCGGCCAGATGTCCCGGCGTCCCCGATCGTGGCGTTCGACTACCGTGTACGGCGGACGTGACGCGATCCGCCACAGCGGGCTGCGGCGCCCGGCCCTTACCCCTGTGAGCCGTGGAGGACATGTGACGCAACGCATCATCATCATCGGCGGCGGCCCCGCCGGCTACGAGGCCGCGCTGGTCGCGGCCCAGTACGGTGCGGACGTCACGATCGTCGACTCCGACGGCATCGGCGGCAACTGTGTCCTGAGTGACTGCGTGCCGTCCAAGACGTTCATCGCCACCACCGGCGTGCGCACGGACATGCGCCGGGCCGAGGAGATGGGCGTCCAGGCGCACTTCGATCCCACCGCCTACAAGCTGGGTCAGGTCAACGGCCGGGTCAAATCCCTGGCGCGCGCCCAGTCCGCGGACATCCGGTCGCAACTCCAGCGCGAGGGCGTGCGGCTGCTGTCCGGACGGGCCCGTCTGCACGACTCCCAGCCCGGCATGGCCTCCCACCGGGTGGCCGTGACGTTCGATGACGGCCAGGAGAAGATCTTCGACGCCGACGTGGTCCTGGTGGCCACCGGGTCCAGCCCCCGCGTGATCTCGGGCGCGGAGCCCGACGGCGAGCGGATCCTCAACTGGCGTCAGCTCTACGACCTCACCGTGCTCCCGACGCACCTCGTGGTGGTGGGATCGGGTGTGACCGGTGCCGAGTTCGTCTCGGCGTTCACGGAGATGGGTGTCAAGGTCACCATGGTCTCCAGCCGCGACCGTGTGCTGCCGCACGAGGACGCCGACGCCGCCCTGGTGCTGGAGGAGGCGCTCAGTGAGCGGGGCGTCTCGCTGGTCAAGCACGCGCGCGCCGACGCGGTCGAGCACTTCCAGGACGGAATCATCGTCCGCCTCGGGGACGGTCGCACGGTCAAGGGGTCCCACGCCCTCATCTGCGTCGGTTCCGTGCCCAACACCGAGGGCCTCGGACTGGAGAGCGCCGGTGTCGAGTTGCAGCGCAGCGGCCACATCAAGGTCGACCGCGTCTCGCGTACCACCGCGCCGGGCATCTACGCCGGCGGCGACTGCACCGACTTGTTCCCGCTCGCCTCCGTGGCCGCCATGCAGGGGCGCATCGCGATGTACCACGCGCTGGGCGAGGGCGTCAGCCCCATCAAGCTCAAGACCGTGGCCTCGGCGGTGTTCACCCGGCCGGAGATCGCCACCGTCGGCATCTCGCACGCGCAGATCGAGAGCGGCGAGGTGCCGGCGCGCGTGGAGGTCATGCCGCTGGCAGGCAACCCCCGGGCCAAGATGCGCAGCCTGCGCCGCGGGTTCGTCAAGCTCTTCTGTCGCCCGGCGTCGGGCGTGGTGGTCGGCGGCGTGGTCGTCGCCCCCACCGCCTCCGAGCTCATCCTGCCGATCTCGGTGGCGGTGCGGAACCAGCTCACGGTGGGCGATCTCGCGGGCTCGTTCTCGGTCTACCCGTCGATGACGGGCACGATCACCGAGGCGGCGCGCCAGCTCATGCGCCACGACGACCTCGACTGACAGGCATCCGGCGCCCCGGCATCCGGTGCGATGGAGACGATGTCGCGTGCCCTGCGCACTGTCCGGAAGGGCCGTTCAGGTTAGGCTAAGCTCCGTCGACGTCGACGACACGGCGTCGGGAACCGCTAAGGAGCCACAATGAAGCTGCGTCGTGTTGCAGCCCTGGCCGCCGCCGGATCCCTCGTACTCGGGCTGGCGGCCTGCACCTCGGACTCCGACGAATCGGATGCACTGGTGCTCTACTCCGGTCGCAGCGAGAGCCTCGTGGCCCCGCTGATCGAGCAGATCTCGGACTCCACCGGGGTGGACATCGAGGTGCGGTACGCCTCCACCCCGGAGATGGCGGCGCAGATCGCGGAGGAGGGGGAGGCCAGCCCCGCGGACGTGTTCTTCTCACAGGACGCCGGGGCCCTCGGTGCCCTCGACAACGCGGGCCTGCTGCAGCAGCTCGACGAGTCCGTGACCGAGGCCGTCCCCGCGGAATACCGCGCGGCGGACGGCACCTGGGTCGCGACCAGCCTGCGGGCGCGCGTCCTGATCTACGACTCCCGGACACTGGACGAGGCCGAGGTGCCCGACACCATCGACGCGGTCCTGGCCCCCGAGTGGAAGGGGCGCGTGGGCTACGCGCCCACCAACGCGTCGTTCCAGTCCTTCGTCACGGCGCTGCGGGTGGACCGGGGCGACGAGGCCGCCGAGCAGTGGCTGCGGGACTTCCTCGCCAACGACCCGCAGACCTTCGAGAACAACAACGCGCTCCTGCAGGCCGTCGACGCGGGCACCGTCGAACTCGGTCTGACCAACCACTACTACTGGTACAACTCGGCCGCGGAGAAGGGTGCGGAGAACATGCGCGCCCGCGTGAAGTACATGGCGCAGGGCGATCCGGGTGCGCTGGTCAACGTGGCGGGCGTCGCGATCCTCGCCTCCACGGACCGCCCCGACGACGCCCGCCGCGTCGTCGAGGCGTTCCTGGCCGAGCCGGCCCAGACATATTTCGTCGAGGAGACAAGCGAGTACCCCGTGGTCCCGGGGATCGCCACGGACGCGGCCGGCCTCCCTCCGCTGGACACGCTCGGCGGCCCGGACATCGACCTCGGTCAGCTGGACGGTCTCGAGCAGACGCAGGCCATGCTCGCCCGCGTCGGCATGATCTGACGGACCGGACATCGACCTGCTGACGCGACTGCGCGGCGGCCGGCCCCTCCTCGGGGCGGCCGCCGTGCTGGCGTGTGCGGCGACGCTCATCCCGCTGGTCTACCTGGTCATCCGGGCTGGCGAACGGGGCCCGGCGTCCGCCGCCGAGGTGCTCGGCTCCGGTCGGACGCTGACCCTCCTCGGCAACACCGTCGTGCTGGTCGTGTTGGTCACCACCGCCAGCGTGATCGTCGGGGTGGGGATGGCGTGGCTCGTGGTCCGCACCGACCTACCGGGGGCCCCGGTCATCGGTGCGCTCCTGTGCGTTCCGCTGGCCACACCGTCGTATGTCCTCGGCTACCTCTGGGTGGCCGACTTCCCGGAGGTCCTCGGGTTGCCGGGGGCCG
This sequence comes from Dietzia maris, assembly GCF_014144855.1. Lineage (GTDB taxonomy): Bacteria > Actinomycetota > Actinomycetes > Mycobacteriales > Mycobacteriaceae > Dietzia > Dietzia kunjamensis. The sequence goes on from NZ_JAALDN010000256.1 coordinate 3,682, forward strand.
TCGCGGTGCTCACCATCTCCTGCTACCCGTACGTGTTCCTCCCCGCCTCCGCCGCCCTCCGGCGGGTGGACCCGGGGCTCGAGGAGGTCGCGCGCACCCTCGGGCACGGCACCACCCGCGCCGTGTTCGGGGTGACCTTCCGACAGATCCGACCGGCGGTCGCCGCGGGCGGACTCCTGGTGGCGCTGTACACGCTGTCCGACTTCGGGGCGGTCGCGATGCTCCGCTACGAGGCGTTCACACTGGGCATCTACCACTCCTACCGGGCGGCGTTCGACCGTGTCCCGGCGGCTGTCCTGGCGTGCGTCCTCATCGTGTTGGCCCTGGTCGTGATGGTCGGGGAGCGGCGGGCCCGACGCGGCGAGGTCGCGAGGGTCGGCGCCGGGGTGGACTCGGCGCCCACCCGGCTACCGCTGGGTCGCCTGAAGGGGCTCGCCCTCGTCGTCGTCGCCGTCATCCTCGCGGGCGGGGTGTTCGGCCCGCTCGCCGGCCTCGC
>NZ_JAALDN010000257.1 GCF_014144855.1 Dietzia maris
CCCTCCGGGGCGCGGTCGGCTCGGGTCGGGCGTCGGGTTTCACGGGTGTGAGGTTACCCAGCGGCGCCCCCGGGGTGGCCCGTGGTGTCGGGACGTGGGAACATTTGGGGGTTCCCCTGGCGTTGACACAAGCAGGAACCACGCAGCGTCGTGTCGATCCGCATGAATTGACGCAGACGAACACGGCAGAAGGAGTTCGCATGGCAGATCGAGTCCTCAGGGGCAGCCGCCTCGGTGCGGTGAGCTACGAGACCGACCGGGACACCGACCTCGCGCCGCGCCGCATGGCGCGGTACCAGACCCCCAACGGCGAGGTCTACGAGGTCCCGTTCGCCGATGACGCCGAGATCCCCGGCGCCTGGATGTGCAAGAACGGCCAGGAGGGCCAGCTCATCGACGGCCCCGCGGCCGAGGTCAAGAAGGGCAAGCCGCCGCGTACCCACTGGGACATGCTGCTCGAGCGTCGCTCCCTGGACGAGCTCGAGGAGCTGCTCAAGGAGCGGATGGACCTGCTCAAGAAGCGGCGCCGCGCCGGTGCGCGGTAGGTAGTACCGAGCGGCCACCGGATATCGCCCGGTGGCACCGGAACGCCCCGGCCCCGCAGGGCCGGGGCGTTCTCCTGTGTCCGGGGTCGGTGTGCGGCCGGAGCCGGCGCGCACCGGGTCAGCGGCCGACGAGGCCCTTGAGCTGGCGTCGACGCTTCTCCCAGCCCCAGCGGGCCACGTTGACCGCGGCCTCGCGGAAGATCGACTCGCTCATCTTGGACTGACCGACGGTGCGCTCGGTGAAGGTGATGGGCACCTCCGTGACCCGGCGCCCGTTGTTCAGCAGACGCCACGTCATGTCGATCTGGAAGCAGTAGCCCTTGGACTCGATGGCGTCGAGGTCCAGCTCGGCCAGGGCGTCGGCCCGGTAGGCGCGGTAGCCGGCGGTGATGTCCTTGATGCCCACGCCCAGCATGACCCGGGAGTAGACGTTGCCGCCGCGGGAGATGACGTGGCGCTGCCACGGCCAGTTGACCACCGCGCCGCCGGGGACGTAGCGGGAGCCGATCGCCAGGTCGGCGCCGCCGTCGACGGCGGCGAGCATCGCGGGGAGCCGCTCGGGCGGGTGGCTGCCGTCGGCGTCCATTTCCACGAGCACGGTGTACCCGCGCTCGAGACCCCAGCGGAACCCGGCGATGTACGCGGCCCCGAGCCCCTGCTTGCCCTCGCGGTGCATCACGGTGATGCGCCCGCGCGGGTCCTCGGTGGCGAGCCGGTCGGCCACCTCGCCGGTGCCGTCGGGGCTGTTGTCGTCGGCGATGAGGACCGAGACCTCGGGGGCCGCGGCCAGCAACCGCTCCACCACGCCGGGCAGGTTGTCCCGCTCGTCGTAGGTAGGGATGATCACCAGGGTGCGCGCGGACGGCGCGTGTTCGCCCGGCGTCGTCGGATCGGTCACTTACTTCTCCTCGGTTCGGGTCGCGGCTCGTTGCCGGGTGCGGACCAGCGCCCATGCCAGTGCGACGAGCCCGATGAGGCAGCTCACCGCCTGCGGGATGCCACCCAGTCGGGTTGCCATCGTACCGGCCCCGCCCACCTCGACCTGCGCCGCCAGCACCGCGGGCTCGAAGATGCCGCTCTCGGCGCGGACGTCGCCGTCGGGGCCGATGACGGCGCTGACCCCGCTGGTCGCGGCGATCAGCACGGGCACGTCGTGCTCCACGGCCCGCACCCGGGACATCGCGAGTTGTTGGTACGTCATGGGTGAGCGGCCGAAGGTGGCGTTGTTGGTGGGGACGGTGAGGATCTGCGCGCCGCGGGAGACGGGCTCGCGGGCGGCGGCGTCGAAGGCGACCTCGAAGCAGATGGCCACGCCCAGGTCCACCCCGCCCGCGGTGACGACGTGGTCGCCGTCGCCGGGGATGAAGTGCCCGGCGGTCCGGGCGATCGGGAACAGCGCCTCGAGCGACTCGCGCAGCGGGAGCCACTCCCCGAACGGCTGGATGTACTTCTTGTCGTGGCGGTCGACCACCGGGCCCTCGGCGGGGCCAGAGGAACGGCCGTCCCACACGAGATAAGAGTTGTGCGCTTCGCGGCCCTCGCCGGTGGGCAGGACGGTGCCCACGAGGATCGGTGCCTCCAGGCGTCGGGACAGGGCGGTGATCTGGGCGGCGGCGAGCTGGTCGGCCAGCGGCGAGATGTCGGAGGCGTTCTCCGGCCACAGCACGAAATCCGGCGGGGCCTCGGTGCCGGCCTCGACATCGTCGGCGTACTCGGCGGTGACGCGCAGGTGGTTCTCGAGCACCGCGCGGCGTTGGGCGTTGAAGTCCAGGCCGAGGCGCGGGACGTTGCCCTGGATCACGGCGACCTCGACGGTGTCGTTGGGCTCGCCGCCGGTCGGGGCGAGGGCCGCGACGGCGACCAGGCCCGCGGTCACCAGGGGCACCGTGAGCAGGCCGGCGGCGGCGCGGACGGGTCGGTCACGGCGC
>NZ_JAALDN010000258.1 GCF_014144855.1 Dietzia maris
CTCTCGGCCGCGCGCGCCGAGGCCACCGCCGGTGTCGCCGCGCTGCGCGGTGATCTCGCGGCGGCCGAGTCCGAGGTCTCGAGGCTCGGCGACGCCGCCCACCGCGACGAGATCGTCCGGGCGCAGCTCGAGGTCAAGGTCTCGGAGCTCGAGGCGGCGGTGCTCGAGCGTCACGGTATCGAACCGCAGGCCCTCGTCGAGGAGTACGGCCCGGACGTGGACCTGCCGCCGTCGGCGTTGGAGATGCAGGAGTACGAGGCGGCTCGCGAGCGCGGCGAGGACGTGACCCCGCCGCCGCCGATGCCGTTCGTGCGCGCCGAACAGGAGCGTCGTCTCAGGTCGGCGCAGAAGGACCTGGCCACCCTGGGCAAGGTCAACCCGCTGGCGTTGGAGGAGTTCGCGGCGCTGGAGGAGCGCTACGCGTTCCTGTCCACCCAGCTCGACGACGTGAAGAAGGCCCGGTCCGACCTCGAGGGGGTGATCGACGACGTCGACGAGCGCATCGAGCAGATCTTCACCGAGGCGTGGGTCGACGTCGAGCGCGAGTTCCGGGGTGTCTTCTCCACGCTCTTCCCCGGAGGGGAGGGGCGACTGATCCTCACCGAGCCGGAGGACATGCTCGCCACCGGGATCGAGGTGGAGGCGCGGCCACCGGGAAAGAAGGTGAAGCGGTTGTCGCTGCTGTCCGGCGGCGAGAAGTCGCTTACCGCGGTCGCCATGCTGGTGGCGATATTCAAGGCCCGCCCCAGCCCGTTCTACGTCATGGACGAGGTCGAGGCGGCGCTCGACGACACCAACCTGCGGCGGCTCATCGGGCTGTTCGAACAGCTCAGGGAGACCAGCCAGCTCATCGTCATCACCCACCAGAAGCCCACCATGGACGTGGCCGACGTGCTCTACGGCGTGTCGATGCAGGGCGACGGCATCTCCAAGGTCATCTCCCAACGCATGCGCTGACTCCTCGCGGCGGCCCTGCGGTGTCGGATTCGGCATCATGGGGTCATGCCTCAGAGAGAACTGTTCATGGACCCCAGTCTGGCGCGCGCGGCGCGCGCGTTGTGCCTCGTCTCCACCAAGGTGGTGGCGCTGCGCTCCGGACTGGACGAGCAGCGGATCCGCGAGTACGAACGGGGAGTGGGCGCACTCGACGCGGCCGAGGTGCAGGCGTTGACCGACGCCCTGACCTACTTCGGCGCCCGGTTCATCCCGGAGAGCGACCGCGGGGGAGTGGGCGTGCGCCGCAAGTTCACCCGGACCAAGGTCAGGATGATCGAGACGTGGGAGGGCGAGGGCGGACCGGTCGGGGAGGACGACGTCTAGGTCACGGACGGCCCGGTCGTCACCCGGGTGCGACGTGCCGGCCTTCGTGCACGTGGCCAAGGCGGCGCCGCTCGCTCACGAGCGCCGGAAGACCGCCCGGAGCCGTTCACGGTTGACCACGCCGATCGCCCGCAGCGGGATCCCCGCCGGGCACACCCGCGAGCACTCCCCGTAGAGCGAGCAGGGTCCGAATTCCTCGTCGGCGGCGCTGACCATCTCGCGGGCGCGGGTCGCGCGGTCGGCGCCCGCGACGGGCATGAGGGCGAGGTGCCCGAGTTTGGCCCCCACGAACAGGTTGGCCGAGCCGTTGGGGCAGGCCGCCACACACGCCCCGCACCCGATGCACGCCGCGAAGTCCAGCGCGGTCTCCGCCGTGTCGTGACCCTGGAGGGTCGAGTCCGCGTCCGGGGCGGCGCCGGCCGGGATTCCCACATGGGCCGCGGACTCGACGACCCCGTCCAGAGCGGAGCGGTCCACCACCAGATCGCGGATGACAGGGAACACGGCGGCGCGAAGCGGTTCGATGCGCAGGGTGTCCCCGTCGGCGTAGGGGGTCAGCCGCTGGTGACACGACGGGGTGTTCTCCGCGGGACCGTGGGGGCGTCCGTCGACGGTGACGCCGCAGGCCCCGCAGATCCCCTCACGGCAGTCGGAGTCGAACGCCACCGGTTCGACGCCCGCGTCCACCAGGTCGGCGTTGAGGACGTCGAGCAACTCCAGGACACTCATCTCCGGCCGGGCGTCGTGGACCTCGAACTCCTCGTACCGCCCGGCCATGTCGGGCCCGGACTGTCGCCAGATTCGCAGGGTGAGCCTCATCGGTAATCCCTCGCGGTGGGGGCGACTGCGGAGAACTCCAGCGGTTCGGCGTGGCGGGTGAAGGACCGGGGCCCGCCACGGTCATCGCCCTCGGAGGCCCAGGCGGAGGCGAAGGCCCACCGACGGTCGTCCCGCCGGGCCTCGCCGTCGGGCGTCTGGTGCTCGTCGCGGAAGTGGGCGCCGCACGACTCGTCCCGGTCCAGCGCATCCACGCACATCAGTTCCGCCAGTTCGAGGAAGTCGGCGACCCGCCCGGCCTGTTCGAGCACCTGGTTGAGGTGACCGCCTGCGCCCGTGACCCGCAGGCCAGTCCAGAACCGGGTCCGCAGGTCACGGATGCGCTCGAGCGCCCGGGTCAGGCCGTCGGCCGTTCGTGTGACGCCGCAGCCCGAGTAGAGGATCTCGCCGAGCTCACGGTGGAAGTGTTCGGGCCCGGTCGAGCCGCCCACCGCGAGCAGGTTCCGCACCCGCGTCCGGGCGCGGGCCACGGCGGCCACGACCACCTCGTCGTCGTCGCCCGGCAGGTCGTCCCCGAGGCGGGTGGCCAGGTGCGCCGGCACCGAGTACGGAAGGGTGAACCACCCGTCGACGCTCGCGCTGAGCAGGGAATTCGCACCGAGTCGGTTCGCGCCGTGATACGCCCAGCCGCATTCGCCGCCGACGAACAGGCCGGGGATCGACGTCTGCAGGTCGAAGTCGCTCCACAGCCCGCCCATCGTGAAGTGGCACGTCGGCGCGATGCGCATGGGTACGGCGTACGGGTCCTCGCCGGTGGCGTGGGCGTACATCTCGAACAGGTTGCCGTAGCGCTCGGTGATCGTCCGGCGCCCGTCGCGGGACAGGGCGTCACGGAAGTCCAGGTAGACGGAGTTGCGGCGTGGCCCCACCCCTCGCCCGGCACGGATCTCGGAGGTGATCGCCCGGGAGGCCACGTCGCGGGGCACGAGGTTGCCGAAGGCGGGATATCGGCGCTCGAGAAAGAAGTCGCGGTCGGCGTCCGGGATCTCCCCGGGCGGCCGGTCGTCGCCGTCGTGGAGCGGGACCCAGACGCGGCCGTCGTTGCGCAACGATTCGCTCATGAGGATCGTCTTGGCCTGCCAGTCGTTGTCCTTGGGCAGCGCGGTGGGGTGGAACTGCACGAACGACGGTGAGGCGAACAGGGCCCCCCGCTGGTGCGCGCGCCACACCGCCGAGGCGTTGGAGTGGATCGCGAGCGTGGAGTCGTGGAAGACGGTCCCGTAGCCACCGGTCGCGAGGACGACCGCGTGCGCGGTCTCGGCCCGGATGTGGCCGGACACCAGGTCACGGACCACCACACCGTGGCACCCCGAATCGTCGACGACGAGGTCGAGCATTTCGTGGCGGGTGTGCAGCGTGACGGCGCCGGCACGGATCTGCCGCTGCAGGGCCGAGACGCCCGCGAGCTGGAGTTGTTGGCCGGTCTGACCGCGGGAGTAGTACGTGCGCGAGACCTGCACGCCGCCGAAGGACCGGGTCGACAGGACGCCGCCGTACTCGCGTGCGAAGGGGGTCCCGATGGCGGAGAAGTGATCGATCACCCGCGCGGATTCCTCGCCCAGCCGGAACGCCTCGGCCTCCCGCCCACGGAAGTCCCCGCCCGAGACGGTGTCGGCGACGAACCTGGCCACGGAGTCTCCGTCCACCCGGCGGCCGCGGGCGGCGTTGATCCCGCCCTGGGCGGCCACGGAATGCGCGCGCCGGGCGGCGTCGTGGTATGTGAACGCGGTGACCCGGTAGCCGAGTTCGCCGAGGGCGGCCGCCGCGCCGGCCCC
>NZ_JAALDN010000025.1 GCF_014144855.1 Dietzia maris
CGCCCGACCCGCCCGACCCGCCCGACCCGCCCGACCATTCGCGAAAATCGGCTAGTCCGAATGGGGATCGGCTAGTCGAATTGGAGTCGCCGATCCGGATTCCGGCTAGCGGATTTGGGTGGGGCGCGGGGACGCGGGGGAGATTGTCCACAGGGAGGATTTCTCCACAGGCGGCCTGCATATCGCCGGTTACAGCGGGAGTGCGCGTGTCGGCGTGGGCGAGACTGCCGAACATGGGTGCATCAAAGACAGACGACCACGACAGTCCCTTTCTCTCGACGTTCGCGCAGCTCGCCCGCAGCGGCCTGCACCACGATGAGCTCAACAGGCGGATCGGCGCCGGAACGCTACGGCGGGTGCGGTCCGGCGTCTACGCCCACGAGCCGGAGGAGGCGCCCGCCGGGAGCGGGCCCGATTACGTCCGCAGGGAGCGGGAGTTCCTCGAACGAACTCGGGCGGCCGCGCTCGCAGTGGAACCCGGGACGGTGATGTCGCACGGTTCCGCCCTCGCGCTCTACGGGCTGCCGCTCCACGGGATCTCCTTGGACCGGCCCACCGCCACCCGGCCACGCGAGGGCGGCGGAACGCGGCGCAGTTCGGCGCTCGTGTGCTTCACCCTGCCCGTGGAGGGGGCGACCAGACTCGTCGACGGCATCCAGTTGACCTCTCCCGCCAGGACGATCATCGACGTCGCACGGACGGTGAGCCTGGAGAGCGGCGTGGCTGCTGCCGATCAGGCCATCCGCCGAGGCATGCTGTCGCGCCCAGAACTCCAGGACGAGGCGGGTCTGGCGAAGGGGCGCACGGGTGTCGGGCGCGCGCGGGCGCTGCCGGAGCTGACATGCGGGTTGGCGGAATCGGTTCTGGAATCGTTGATACGGCTGATCCTGGTGTTCGCGGGTCTCCCGCAGCCCGAGATGCAGGTGTGGCTGTCGGGCCGGAGCGGCAAGCGGTTCCGCGTGGACTTCTACTGGCGAGAATGGAGGCTCATCGGCGAGGCGGACGGCTTCGGCAAATACGGGAACAGCCCGCAGGAGATACGGGAAGCACTGAGCCGCGAACGCCACAGGCAGCGCGATCTGGAAGATGCCGGCTACGTGGTGATTCGCTGGGTATGGGATGACCTGCGGCGTCCGGACGTGATCGTCCGGCGGGTGAAGGACGCGATGCGTCGGCAGGAGCAACTCGGACTTGGCCGCGCGGCGTAAGAGCGTCGCCCGCCGGCAACCAAGAATCCGCTACTCGGAATAGGGATCGGCTGGTCGGATTGGACTAGCGGATCCCTATTACGGGTAGCGGATTTCGGGGCGGGGGCTGGGGCTGGGTCTGCAGCCGGGGCCGGGGCCGGGGCTGGGGCGTCAGCGGGCGCGGCGGGCCAGCCGCTCGGTGTCGGAGATGATGACGCTCTTGCCCTCGAGCCGCAGCCAGCCGCGGTGCGCGAACTCGGCCAGCGCCTTGTTCACCGTCTCGCGGGAGGCGCCGACAAGCTGGGCGATCTCCTCCTGCGTGAGGTCGTGCGTCACGCGGATGTTGCCGCCCTCCTGCGTGCCGAAGCGCTGCGCGAGCTGCAGCAGGGCCTTGGCCACGCGGCCGGGCACGTCGGTGAAGATGAGGTCGGCGAGGTTGTTGTTGGTGCGGCGCAGGCGGCGGGCCAGCACGCGCAGCAGCTGGTCGGAGATCTCCGGACGCTCGGCGATCCAGCGCTTGAGGGCCGAGCGGTCCATGGCCTGCACGGACACGTCGGTGACACACACGGCCGACGAGGTGCGCGGGCCGGGGTCGAAGATGGAGAGCTCGCCGAACATGTCGGACGGCCCGAGGATGGAGAGCAGGTTCTCGCGACCGTCGGGGGCCTTCCGGGAGAGCTTCACCTTGCCGGAGGTGACGATGTACAGGCTGTCGCCCTGCTCGCCCTCGCGGATGATCACGTCACCCTTCGAGTACTCCTCGCTGGTCAGGTCGGAACGCAGGGCGGAGACCGCCGCCGGCTCCACGCCCTGGAAGATTCCGGCTCTGGTGAGGACGTCGTCGGCAGACTGGTCCGTGCGGCGATCAATCGTCACAGTCTGTGACCCTCCGTTCGGGCGCGGACATGCGTGTCCGTGCCATGGCGTGCGTGTGGCGAAAACCACTGTAGTCGTAAGCGCGTCGGTGGTGGTGGCGACGCGCGATCAGCGGGATGGTTCAGACGTCGATCTGTTCGGGTTCGTCGAGGATCGCGTTCTCGAAACGGTCCATGAGTAGTGCGAATCCGGCGAGGAGGACCGGCACCAGGACGACGAGGATTCCCTGCATCTGTCCGATTATCCACCCCCGGACCGCGGGACGCACACGCACCCGGGGCGGCGGTTCCGCGCCGTCGGGGCGCCGAGCCGTAATGTGGACTCATGCCCGACCCAGCTCCAGCCGTGAAGCGCCGCAGACGAGGGGTGGCCGCGAGGGGGGTGGAGACCGACCTCGGGCGCACCCGGCGCGCGAGACGCATGCTCCGCGCCCTCGAGGAGGCGTTCCCGCACGTCTACTGCGAGCTCGACTTCACCAACCCGCTGGAACTGAGCGTGGCGACGATCCTGTCCGCCCAGTGCACGGACAAGCGGGTCAACGAGGTCACGCCGGCACTGTTCGCGCGCTACCGGACCGCCGCCGACTACGCGGGGGCGGACCGGGAGGAGCTGGAGGAGTTCATCCGGCCGACGGGCTTCTACCGCAACAAGGCGCGGAGCATCCAGGGCCTGGGCGCGGCGCTCGTGGAGAGGTACGACGGCGAGGTGCCGCAGCGGCTCGAGGACCTGGTCACCCTCCCGGGATTCGGACGGAAGACGGCCAACGTGGTGTTGGGCAACGCATTCGGGATCCCGGGCCTGCCGGTCGACACCCACTTCATCCGGTTGGTGAACCGCTGGAAGTGGTCCGAGGCCACGGACGCCGTCCGCATCGAGCGCGAGGTGTCGCGCATGCTGCCGCGGGCCTCCTGGACCGACGCGAGCCACCGGATCATCTTCCACGGTCGCCGGGTGTGCCACGCCCGGACCGCGGCCTGTGGGGCGTGTGTGCTGGCCGACGACTGCCCGTCCGCGGGCGAGGCCGGCCCGCTCGACCCGGTCGCCGCCGC
>NZ_JAALDN010000259.1 GCF_014144855.1 Dietzia maris
GCGCCGCCGTCAGCGTGCTGCGCTCGACCTACCGCGACCACGTGGCGCTGCTCGCCGCGCACGACGTGGCCGGGTCGGTCGAGGACGACGAGCCCGTCCTGCCGTTCACAGAGGTGGGCCGGCGCCTGTCCGACCTCGCGGACGCGGCATTGACGGCCGCTCTCGCGGTCGCGGTGGCCACCGTCTACCCGGACTCGCCGATGCCCGCCCGGCTGGGCGTGGTGGCCATGGGCAAGGGCGGGGCGCGCGAGCTCAACTACATCTCGGACGTCGACGTCATCTTCGTGGCCGAGCCGGCCGACGCCAGGACCGGCCGCGTGGCGGGGGAGCTGATGCGCATCGGGTCCATGGCCTTCTTCGAGGTCGACGCGGCGCTGCGCCCGGAGGGCAAGTCGGGCGAACTGGTGCGCACCCTCGAGTCCCATACGGCTTACTACAAGCGGTGGGCCAAGACGTGGGAGTTCCAGGCCCAGCTCAAGGCGCGCCCCATGACCGGCGACCTGGCCCTGGCGGTGGAGTACCACGACACCGTCCACCCGATGGTGTGGACCGCCGCCGAGCGGGACGACTTCGTGCACGACGTGCAGGCCATGCGTCGACGCGTGGAGGAGAACGTTCCCGAGGCGCTGCGCGAGCGTGAACTCAAGCTTGGGCGCGGGGGCCTGCGCGACGTCGAGTTCGCCGTGCAGTTGCTGCAGATGGTCCACGGCCGCACCGACGAGGACCTTCGCGTCACCAGCACCGTCGAGGCGCTCGGCGCGCTGCGCGACGGCGGGTACATCGCCCGCGAGGACGGCGCGGAACTACTCGCCGCCTACGAGTTTCTCCGCCTGCTCGAGCACCGCCTGCAACTGCAGCGTTACAAGCGCACCCACCTGCTGCCGGAGGACGACGACGAGGAGGCCTACCGCTGGTTGGCCCGCGCGGCGCACATCCGGCCGGACGGGCCGAACGACGCCGCGCAGGTGCTGCGGCAGAGTCTGCGCGAGCTGCGCCGCCGCGTCCGCCGCCTGCACTCCAAGCTGTTCTACCGACCGCTACTGGACTCGATCGCCTCGTACGACGCCGAGGCCCTCTCGCTCAGCTCGGAGGCGATGGAGCGTCAGCTGGCCGCACTCGGCTTCGCGGCGCCCCGCAATGCCTTGGGTCACCTGCGGGCGTTGGCGGGACAGAGCAGTCGCCGCGGCCGTATCCAGGCGCTGCTGCTGCCCACGTTCATGGAGTGGCTCGCGGACACCGCGGACCCGGACGCGGGACTGCTGGCCTACCGGCGACTGTGCGAGGAGAACGAGGAGATCACCTGGTTCCTGCGCACCCTGCGGGACGACAGCATCGTGGCCCGCCGCCTCGTACGGGTGCTGGGGACCTCGGCGTTCGTCGCGGGCCTGCTCATGCGCAACCCCGAGGTGATCCCCGACCTCACCGACGGCGCGCAGGGCCCGGTGCTCGTGGCCTCCAAGGTCTCCGACATCGCCTCCGCGCTCACCGCCTCCGCCGCCCGGCACCCCACTCCCGAGCGGGTCATCGCCACGGCGCGGTCGCTTCGCCGCGCGGAGCTGGCCCGGATCGGGGCCGCTGACGTCCTGCAGATGATCTCGGTACCCGACGTCGGGCGGCGACTGTCGGCCGTGTGGCGGGCGGTGCTCGAGGCGTCCCTGGCCGCCGTGGTCCGCGACATGATGCCCGAGGGCGGTGTGCAGCCGGCCCGCCTCGCGTACATCGGGATGGGGCGGCTCGGCGGGGACGAGCTGTCCTACAGCAGCGACGCGGACGTGATGATCGTGTGCGACCCGGTCGAGGGCGCCAAGGAGGACGAGGCGGTCCGGTGGGCCACGCAGGTGGCCGAGCGGGTGGGCAAGCTGCTGGCCTCGCCGTCGTCGGATCCCCCGCTGGACCTGGACGCCGACCTACGCCCGGAGGGCCGGAACGGCCCACTCGTGCGCACCCTGGCCTCCTACCGTGCCTACTACGCCAAGTGGGCCGAGACGTGGGAGTTGCAGGCGCTGCTGCGGGCCTCGTTCGCCGCCGGGGACCGCGAGCTCGGGCTGGATTTCCTCCACATGATCGACGAGTTCCGTTACCCGGAGCAGGGCGTGCCCCCGAAGGTCGTGCAGCAGATCCGCCGGATGAAGGCGCGGATCGACTCGGAGCGCCTGCCGCGTGGCGCGGATCCGGCCACCCACACCAAACTCGGCCGCGGTGGCCTGGCCGACGTGGAGTGGAGCGCCCAGTTGTTGACGATGCAGCACGCCGCCAGGGTGCCCGGGCTGCACACGACGTCCACACTCGAGGCACTCGACGCCGCCGCCTCGGCCGAGTTGCTGCCGGAGTCCGAGCGCGACGCACTGGTCGACTCGTGGCTCATGGCCGCCCACGCCCGCAACGCGTTGGTCCTGGCGCGCGGCAAGGCGGTCGACCAACTGCCGGGTCAGGGCTCGATCCTGGCGGCGGTGGCGATGATCTGCACCGGTTCCGCCGACGGCGCGGGGTTCCTCAACGAGTACCTGCGCGTGACCCGTCTCGGTCGCAAGGCGGTCGACCACGTGTTCTGGGGCGAGGACTGACGCC
>NZ_JAALDN010000260.1 GCF_014144855.1 Dietzia maris
GGGCCGCGGCGGCCGAGGACCACGACCTCGCGGACCCGGCTGCCGCGCAGCGCCTCGAGGGCGTGGCGGGCGATGGAGGTGCCCGCGAGCCGCTCCGGCTCGGTGGCCAGGATCCGGGCCACGTCCAGTGCCACGTTGCCGTTGCCGACGATCACCGCCCGCTCGTGATCCAGCGGGACGTGGGCGTCGGCGTGGTCGGGGTGATCGTTGTACCACCCGACGACCCGCGTCGCCGACGTGCTCCCCGGCAGGTCGACCCCCGGGATGTCCAGGGGGCGGTCCGTGCCGGCCCCGGTCGCGTACACCACCGCATGGTGGTGGGTGGCCAACTCCTCGGCGGTGACGTCCTCGCCAACGTGCACGCCGAGCCGGTAGCCGAACCCGGGCTGCTCCTCGATCGCGGTGAACAGGTCCGCGACCGCGCGGGTGCTGGTGTGGTCAGGCGCCACCCCGTGCCGGGCGAGCCCGTGGGCGACGGGGAGCCGGTCGAACACCGTCACCTCCACGCCGGGCTGGCGGAGGAGTTCGTCGGCGGCGTACAGCGCCGCGGGGCCGGCTCCCACGACCGCGACCCGCAGGGTCGTCCGGGTGGGGCCGAGGCGGACGATCGTGGGGACGCGGGCCTGGGGCCTGCTCGGCCGGTCGTCCCCGGTCAGTGCCTCGTTGATCCCGAGGAAGTCCTGCTGGTCGGGGGCCAACGCGGTGTGCGGGACGATCGCCCCGACCGGGCACGCCCCCACGCACGCCCCGCAGTCCACGCAGGACACCGGGTCGATGTAGAGCATCTCGGCGGTGGCGAAGTCGGGCTCGTCGGGGGTCGGGTGGATGCAGTTGACCGGGCAGGCGTGGACGCACGAGGCGTCCGCGCAGCAGGCCTGCGTGACGACGTGGGGCATGTCGGCGGCCTAGTCGCGGAACGCCACGGGCGGCTCGCCGCGGTACCGGGAGGGGCGCCCGTCGATCTTCAGGGCCTTCCACACCCGCCGCGCGGCCGGGTTCATCAGACCCGAGTCCTCGGCGAGCTTGCGGACGTCGCCGAACAGGTCCGACAGGAACCGCTGCGACTCGGGGCTGTCCCAGTACAGCTCGCGGACGACCTCGTCCGGGATGTCGAACGTCTCGCGGAACTCCTTGGTGGGCTTGAGGATCGCGTCGCACAGCACCCGCATGATCACGGGGAAGGCCAGCGACACGAGGAACGACTCGTTGCGCGACATCCGCGGGGCGTTGCGGGCCACGTAGGTGTGCGCGAACGAGATGTGCCGGGCCTCCTCGGCCACGTGGATCTCCATGATCCGGGACAGGACCGGCGGCAGGGTGTCCGAGTTGCGCAGGACCTGCTTCTGGGTGTGGTCGATGGGTTCCTCACCGGCCAGGACGCCGATGAAGAACGCCACCGGGAACGGGCCCGCGGCGAGCGGGATGATCGGGGACAGCCGCCGGATCCACCGCGCCATGCCGGGCACGTCGGCGCCGATGCGGTTCACGCCCTGCTGGAACATCTGGGTGTGGTGGCATTCCTCGGTGGCCTCGTGGGTGAGGTACCGGAACTCCGCGGCGCCGTTCTGGCTCTTGAAGACGTACTGCATGATCCCGCGGATGAGGATGTTCTCGAACTGCAGGCCGACCTTCATGATGTTGGCCTGACGCCACAGGCCGATCGCGATCTGCTTCTCCCGGGGCAGCCCCAGGTACCACGGGTGGCCGCCGAGCGGGTCGATCCCGGCGGGCAGGATCCAGCGCTCGTCGGTGGGGTCCACCGCGAAGTCCGGGTCGTCCCACGGGATGTCCTTGAAGGCGTCGAAGCTGCGGTGGACCGAGGCGTGCGACAGGCGCCGGAGCGTGTCCTCGTACTCCTCGGTGGTGGCCGACGGGGAGGGGGCGACAGCGGTCATGGCTCATCCTTCCGGTTCCCGACTCGTGGATCGGGAGCGTGGACTGCAGATCGACGGTGACAGAGTGACATCCGCGATCTATTTGTATCTGACGCTAGACACGCAGAGGCGATTCGTCAACCATTCATGAGGTTCGGTTCAGATCTGCGCGGCGGGGATCCTCGCGGCGAGACTCCGCGCGGCGAGACTCTGCGCGGCGGGGCTCTGCACGGCGGGGCTCTGCACGGCGGTGCGGGTCAGCCCTCGGCGAGTCCACCGCCGAGCAGCGGGCCCAGGTGGGTGCGTGCGAACGCCCGGGAGACCTCGGGGTCGTCCAGATCGATGGCGGTCGACGGCGTGAGGACGAACGAGATGACGAGGCGAACCGTGAGCTCGGCCCCGACGAGCAGTTCCTCGTAGGGGCGGGAGTCGGGGACGGTCCGCGAGATCTCGGCGGCCAGGAAGTGTGCGGCGGCGGTGATGAGCGGCGCCCCCTGCACCGTGAAGTGCGGGACGGTCGCCTCCGGCTCGGTCTCCAGCAGGCGGTTGAGCAGGTCGTGGTCGCGGAGCGTCTCGACGGTGAACGCGAAGCCCTCGGTGAGCTTGTCCTCCACCGTGGCGTGGGCGTCGATCTCCCGCTGCAGGTCGGCGAGGAACCAGGCGGCTTCGCGCAGCAGCGTCGCCTCGACCAGTTCCTGCTTGTTGGCGAAGCGCCGGTACAGCGTCATCCGCGCCAGCCCGGCCCGCCGGGTGATGTCATTCATCGTGCACCGGGCGATCCCCACGCTCTCGAACTGTGCGGACGCCGCGTCGAGGATCTGCTCCCGGATGGGGTCGTCCATCGAGGTGCCGTCCGGGAGGCTTCGCCCGGAACGCAACATCGCCAACGGGTCGGACGCGGGGGTGTCGCTCATGTGCGCGATTGTCCCACTCCGGGCGGGGTCGTGTGCCCGTGCCTGAACTCGCGTGCGGTCATCCCCCACCAGCGCCTCGCGTACTGGCTGAACGTCGTGGCGTCGCCGAGGGCCAGCGCCGAGGCGATCTGGGCCAGCGGGATCTCCGTCGTGGTGAGCAGGCGCACTGCGATGTCGCGGCGGACCTCGTCCCGCAGGGTCGCGAAACTCGTGCCCTCCCCGGCCAGCCCGCGTTGCAGCGTGCGTGGGGAGACCGAGAGCAATCTTGCGACCCGGGGCAGCGACGAGGTGCCGGTGTCGAGGGACTGGTGCAGGACCGCGCGCGTCCGTTCGGTCATGCTCCGCCGGTCCTCGGGGATGTGCTGATCCAGGTACCGCAGGGCGAGCTGCTGGACCGCCTCGTCGCCGCCGGAGATGGTGCGGCCCAAGAGGGCGGACGGTACGCGCAGCACCGCGGCCGGGGAGGACGGCGTGACCGGCGCGCCGAAGAGCGATTCGTACCGCGCGGCGTCGGTGTTGAGCGGGTTGGGCAGGTCGACGGACACCAGGCCGTAGTCCCCGCCGAGCACACTGCGCATGGCGCGGTGAAGGAAGAGCAGGACGAGATCCACCGTCTGCGGCGGGATGAGCTGCCCGGGGTCCCGGTAGCCGAACCGCACCCCCAGGATGTCGGCCTCGTCGCGCGGATCGGGCACCACGGTGATCTCGATCGAGCGGGAGTGGAAGAACAGGTACTTGGAGGTCACCTCGAGCGCCTGCGTGGTGGTCCGGGCGTTCTTCACGGCCACGGCGACCGGGCCGAGCATGTCGAGATCCTGGTGCCCGGCGACGCGCAGTCCCAGGTCGGGGCACCGGAGCTCCGCGGCCGCGGTCTCCAGCAGGAGGGCGATCGACAGGTCCTCCACCAGGATCTCGTCACTGTCGAGCGCGCCGGCGGGGAGCCCGGACCGGCGGGCCAGGTCGTCGGGGTCGCCGCCGAGTTCGGTGACCACCTGCCGGACCCCGCGCAGGCCGGCCGATCGGATGAACGCCATGGGACCACCCTGCGGCACTTGGCGCGATCGAGCAACTTATTGGCGCATTTCGGCAAGCCTGCGGTGCCGTCAGCGGATACCGTACCGGTCATGATCAATTCCACCGAGCGTCCGGACGGCCCGGGCGCAGCGCCCGGAGACCCGCTGGACCTGCTGATCGTCGGGGCGGGCCTGTCCGGCATCGACCTGGCCCATCACGTGCACGAGGCGTTCCCCGACTGGCGATGGGAGATGCACGACGCCCATGACGACCTGGGGGGCACGTGGCACACGTTCCGCTACCCCGGCATCCGCTCGGACTCGGACATGGCGACCTTCGGGTTCCCGTTCCGGCCCTGGCCACACGGCTCGACCCTCGGCAGCGGCGCGGAGATCAAGGAGTACCTCCGCGACACGGCCCGCGAGGCCGGCGCGCTCGACCGCCTGCACCTGCGCTCGTGGGTCGCCGACGCGGACTGGCGCAGTGACCACCAGCTCTACCGGATCACCTGCGTCACCGACGACCGCGAACGCATCGTGTGGGCGCGGCGCGTGCACTTCGGCTCCGGCTACTACTCGCACGCCGAGGGGTTCCGCCCCGAGTTCCCCGGCGAGGCGGATTTCCGCGGCGAGATCATCCACCCCCAGCAGTGGCCCGCCGACCTCGACTACACCGGCCGGAAGTTCGTGGTGATCGGGTCGGGCGCGACGGCCGTGACGCTGGTGCCGGCGCTCGCCGAGCTGGGCGCGGACGTGACCATGCTCCAGCGCACCCCCAGCTATGTCGGCCCGCTGCCGGAGAAGGACCTCATCAGCGCGGTGTGGCGCCGACTGCTGCCCGCTCCGTGGAGCTACCGGGCGGCGCGCCTCAACCACGGTGCGCGGGACACGGCCCAGTTCGTCATCGCACAGCGGCTGCCCTGGCTGTTCAAGGCGGGTCTGCGGCTCATGCAGAAGCGCTACATCTCGACCGAGCAGATCGACGAGCACTTCACGCCGCCGTACCGGCCGTGGGACCAGCGCGTGTGCAAGGCTCCCGACGGCGACATCTTCCGGGCGATCCGGCGTGGCGGCGCACGGGTGGTCACCGGGCACATCGACCGGTTCACGCCGGCCGGGATCCGTCTGCGGTCGGGCGAGGAGATCGAGGCCGACGTCATCATCTCCGCGACGGGCCTGCGGCTCGAGGCGTTCGGCGGCGGCACGCTGAGCATCGACGGCGAGGCGTTGGACGTCCCGAGGTTGGCGACCTACCGCGGCATGATGCTGGCGGGCGTGCCCAACTTCAGCTTCACGGTCGGCTACATCAACTCGTCCTGGACGCTGCGCGCGGACCTGGTCTCCCGGTACATGGTCAAGCTCTGGAAGGCGGGCGAGTCGGTGTACGCGCCGCGCCTTCCCGCCGGGCCCGCCGACCAGCTCCTGCTGGACTTCGACGCCGGGTACATCCAGCGTGACGGCCACAAGTTCCCCAAGCAGGGCACGACCCGCCCGTGGCGCTACGTCCAGAACTTCCTGGTGGAGATCCCCGAGCTGGCCTTCGGTGACCAGCGCCGCGAGATGGCGTTCGGGGACCACGTGGAGCTCACCGACGCCCGCCGTGGGCCCGGGGCGGCCGGCGTCGGCCCCGACGGTGGGCAGGTCGAGGACGCACGGGATCACCAAGACGACTACGACGACGAGGTGGCCACCGCATGAGCCGATTTCTCCCACGGAAGAGTGCCGAACGGTCCGGGCGGACGGTCGCCGACGGTGGTGGCAGGCGCGTGTTCATCACCGGCGCCGCGTCGGGGTTGGGGTTGGCGCTGGCCAGGGAGTACCTGGCACTCGGGGACGAGGTGATCCTCACGGACGTCCACGCGGAGCCCCCGCCCGCCGTGCAGGAGCTGGTGGGGCGGTGGACCTACCGCCGGGTCGACGTCACCTCGGATGACGACTGGCGGGCCGCCGCGGAGGAGATCGGGTCGCTGGATATCCTCGTCAACAACGCGGGGATCGCGATCGGCGGTGCGCTCGGCTCCACCTCGATGGAGGCGTGGCAGCGGATCGTGGACATCAACCTGCTCGGGGTGGTGCGCGGCTGCCGGGCGCTCGCCCCCAAGCTGGGTCGGGGTGGCCGCCTGGTCATCACCGCCTCCGCCGCCGGGCTGGTGCATGCGCCCCAGATGGGCGCCTACAACGCGACCAAGGCCGCGGCGGTGGCGTTGGGGGAGACCCTGGACGCCGAGCTCCGGCCCCGCGGGGTGTCGACGTCGGTGATCTGCCCGCAGTTCTTCCGGTCCGGGTTGGCGGACTCCCTGTCAGGCGAGGACGCGCGGGCGGACGAGATGGCACGCAAGTTGCTGTCGCGGACGCGGTTGACGTCGGAGATCATCGCGCGGCGGTCGGTGCGTGGCATCGAGGCCCGGCGCGTGGTGATCACGCCCGACGCCCTGGCGACGTTCTTCTGGTATTCCAAGCGCTTCACCCGCGTGCCCTTCCTGGGCTCGACGCGCCTCATCGGCAGGGTCGTGGCGCGCGGCCGCTGAGCGGGGACGGCCTACTGCGGCCGAGCAGAGGATTTCGCGCAGAGCCACTCGGGCGATACAGGCGAATTCCTCTGCTCGGCCGGACAAGATCATCACCCACGCCCCCAGGGGTGCGCCGTGGACCTGCGTGACGGCAACCGGGCACTGATCGACCCCATGAGCCCCGCGGCCCGGACCCGGGGTTCGGGCCCGTGGGTCGTGGGCCGTGTTCTCGGACTCGCCGGTCAGTCCCGTGGGTAGACGAACCCGCGGCGCACGTCGATCCCCACGGCCTCGCCCACCCGCGTCGGCACGGCGGAGCCCGGCGGCACGAGGACCCGCAGTTCGACGTCCTCGTGCCGACAGATGACGGTCCGTCCGCTCCGTCCGTACAGCGAGGTGACGAACTCCGCGCCGATCCGGTCGGGCCCGGCCCCGACCCCCGGCCCGAATTCTGATCCGGCCGCGGTCCCACCCCCGTCGCCCGGAGTGCTCAGGGCGAGCCCGGCCGGCAGGAGGGCGAGCGTCGCCGGGCCCGTAACGGATCCGGCGGGGCCGGTCAGCGCGTCGGGGCGCAGGGTGATCCCGCCGGTGTCGGACCGGAACCCGTCACCGGAGACGGTCCCGTCGACGAGCGTGGCATCGTGCAGGAAGCCCGCGACGAACGCGCTGTTCGGGGCGGCATCGAGCTGGTCGGGCACGTCGCACTGCACCAGCCGGCCCCGGTGGAGGACGGCCACCTCGTCCCCGA
>NZ_JAALDN010000261.1 GCF_014144855.1 Dietzia maris
CCAGTGCCTCACCGCGGTCGTGGGTGACGTGGACCATCGTGAGGTCGTGCTCGGCGGCCAGCCGGCGGAGCATGAGTCGGAGGGATGCGCGGAGGGGTTCGTCGAGTGCGGACAGGGCCTCGTCGAGGAGCAGCACCCCCGGCCGCGCGACGATCGCCCGGGCGAGCGAGACCCGCTGCCGCTGGCCGCCGGACAGGGTGTCGGGGCGACGACGGGCGAAGTCCCCCAGTTCGACGGTCTCGAGCGCCTCCGCGACGAGTCGGCGCCGCCGGGCGGCCGGGACCTTCGCACGCCGCAGCGGGTAGGCGACGTTGTCCTCCACGCTGAGGTGCGGCCACACGGCGTGGTGCTGGAAGACCATGCCGAGACCCCGCTCCTCGGGCGGGAGGTGGATGCCGTCGCCGACAAGGGTCCTGTCGCCGACCCGGATCGTTCCCGCGGTGGGTCGTTCGAATCCGGCGATGGCGCGCAGGAAGGTGGACTTGCCGGACCCGGACGGCCCCACGAGCGCGAGGATCCGGCCGGAGTCCACCCGCACGTCGAGGTTGTCGAGGGCGACGGTCTCGCCGAAGCGGACGCCGACGCCGTGGGCGACGAGTTCAGGCACGGATACTCCTGGTTGCGGATTCGGACCCGGTGGCGGGTCGGCTGTAACGGGCGCCGAAGGCGGCCAGGACCAGCAGGCCCACCACCATGAGGACCACGGACAGGGCGGAGGAGGCGTTGTAGTCCCCCGCCCGCTGGTACTGGAAGATCACCACGCCGAGGGTCTGGGTGCCGGGCGCGACGAGCAGGACCGAGAGCGTGAGTTCTCGGACCGCCGTCACCGCGACCATGATCATGCCGATCCCGACCGACGGCAACGCCAGGCGCACGCTGGTGTCGAGGCGGGAGCGCAGCGCCTTCGCCCCGCCGATCCGCGCGGCCTCCTCCATCGACGAGTGGATCCCCGCGAGCGGTCCGCGGACGGTCTGGACGACGATCGCCGTGAACGCCGTGACGTACGCGCCGAGGATGACCCAGCGGGTGTTGAACAGCCCGGTGTAGCGGCCGAGGATGAGCCACCCGGTGGCGATCACGAGGCCCGGCACTGCCTGCGGGAGCAGCACCGACAGGAGCATCGGCTCCCGGTCACGACCGGCCAACCGCGTGGTGAACAAGGCGACGAGCAGGCCGAGGACGCCGCAGACCACGGCGGCGCCGAGCGCGAGCGCCACGGAGTTGGTCACGCCGTCGATGGTGGTCGAGGCGGTGAGCGCGCGGCGGAAGTTGTCCAGGGTCGCGGTCTCGAGGGTGAGCGGGACCCCCGGGGCGGGCAGGAGCGCCCGGACGGCCAGCCCGACGAGCGGGGCGAGGGTCACCACGACGCTGACGACCCACGCGATCACCCCGAGCGGGACGCGCGCACGGCCGAGGGCCTGGGGGTCGGCGGGACGTCCGGTCCCGCCGAACTCCACGGACCCCTTGGTGACCTGCCGGTCCAGCAGCGTGCCCAGGACGCCGAGCAGGAGCAGCACCACCCCGATCTGGGAGACGGTCTGCAGCGGTGAGGCCACGGAACCCGACTCGAGGAACCGGTAGACCATGGTGGAGAGCGTCTCGTAGCCGGCCGGGAGGCCGACGATGACGGGGATGCCGAAGTCGCCGATCCCGCTGACGAAGGTCAGGGTGAACGCCGCCGCCATGGCCGGGCGGATCAGCGGCAGCGTGATGTCGACCTGCGTCCGCGACGGCCGGGCACCGGAGAGGCGGCTCGCCTCCTCCAGTTCGGCGGGGATCCTGCGCAGCGCCGCGGCCACCACGAAGTAGGCCATCGGGTAGGCGTGCAGGGTGAGGAGGAAGACCACCCCGGGCCCGCCGTAGAAGTTCCACGGGGAGAACCCCAGCACCCGGTCCACCAGGCCGCCGTCGGTGAGCAGGCCGCTCCACGCGATGGCGCCGATGAACGGCGGGATGAACAGCGGGGTGAGCAGCAACAGTCGGAGCGCGCCGCGCCCGGGCAGGTCCGTGCGGTCGAGCAGGAACGCCATCAGCGTGCCGATGATGACCGCCCCGATCGCCGAGAGCAGCGAGCTGACGAGACTGTTGGCGGTCGCGCGGAGCAGGCCCTGGTCCATGAGTTCAGGGAGGTGGTTGGCCCCCAGCCCCAGGGAGATGACCAGGGCCAGGGGCACGACCATGACGCCCGCGAGGGACGCCCACAGTGCCAGCCGGAGGGGGAGCGTCACCTACCGGACTGCGGCGTTGAAGGCGGCCACGGCCTCGTCCTGCGAGGCGGCGATCGCCTCGAGGTCCTGGTCGAACAGCGTGATGTCGGTGAGTGCCGGGGCTCCCTCGGGGGTTCCGGCGTCGTCGCGGACGGGCAGGTAGTTCTGCTCCACCGCGATCTGCTGGCCCTTCTGGGACACGATGAAGTCGAGGAAGAGCTTGGCGGCCTCGGGGTTCGGGGCGTCGGCGAAGACCGCGCCGGGCTGGGTGATGTAGGGGACGCCCTCGCTCGGGTAGCTCACGGCGATGGGCGAGCCCTGCGCGGCCAGGTCGCGGACCAGGTAGTCCACCACGATGCCGACGGGCTTGGATCCCTCGGCCACGGCCTGCGAGACGGGGCCGTTGGACTCGGCGACCTGCGGGTTGTTCGCGCCGAGCCGGTTGATCCACTCCTCGCCGAGGTCGGGCTGCAGGCTCCATGCCGCGGCGTTGAACGCGGCCGCACCGGAGACGTCCGGGTTGGGCAGGATGATCCGGTCGACGTACTCCGGTTCGACCAGTTCCGTCCAGGACGTGGGCGGGTCCGTGACGTCGCCTGTGTTGTAGGCGATCACGGTGGGGATGATGCGGGTGCCGACGTAGAACCCGTCCGGGTCGACGGCGACGTCCTCGATGGCGTCGGCCTCACTCGGCTGGAACTCCTGGAAGAGGTCCTGGTCCTTGTACTGCTCGAACGTCGGGACGTCGGCGGCGAGCAGGATGTCGGCGGCCACCGCGCCGGTGCTCCGCTCCGCCTCGATGCGGGCCTTGAGGTCGCCGGTGCCCGCACGGAAGACCTTCACCTCGATGTCCGGCTGCTCCTCGTTGAACGCGGAGATGATCTCGTCGATCTTGGCCTGGGGTTCCGAGGTGTACAGGGTGACCTCCCCGGACGCGGCCGCGGAGTCGGACGTCTCGCCGGAGCCCGTGGAGGCGGGCTCGGAACAGCCCGCCAATCCGAGGGCGCCGGCCGCGAACACCGCGACCGACGCCAGAACCGCCCGGCGACCAACAGACCTCGACACAGCGACCACTCCCAATCTAGGACCTTCGAATCGATATCCCATCCTGGCACCCGCGTCGGTCGGGCTAGGGCTATCGGGATGAATCCACGGTGAATTCGGAGCGGACGACCGACCGGATGCGTTCCGCTGTTCCGGGGTGCACGGTGGGGTCATGAGCAATTCCACTGCCATCACCGTCGAGCGCGTGATCGACCACTCGGCGGCCGAGATCTTCGAGTTCCTGTCCAACCCGGAGAACCACGCCCGTCTCGACGGGTCGGGCTTCGTCCGGGGCGACTACAAGTCCGACCGCATCCAGCAGGTCGGCGACGTCTTCTCCATGGACATGGAGGGCGAGCACATGGGCGGCGAATACCGCATGGACAACCACGTGACCGGCTACGGCAAGGACAAGATCCTGGCGTGGCAGCCCGCGCCCGCCGGCACCGACCCCAAGGGCTGGGAGTGGGTCTGGGAGCTCGAGGCGCAGGGCCCGGACT
The DNA here is from genome assembly GCF_014144855.1 of Dietzia maris. Classification (GTDB taxonomy): domain Bacteria; phylum Actinomycetota; class Actinomycetes; order Mycobacteriales; family Mycobacteriaceae; genus Dietzia; species Dietzia kunjamensis. Next base: position 3,752 of record NZ_JAALDN010000261.1, read on the forward strand.
CCACACTGGTGCGTCACACCTACGACTGGTCCAAGGTCACGGACAAGGACGTGCTCAAGAAGGTGTCGTTCCCGCTGGTGTCGGAGCAGCAGATGGAGGATTCGCTGTCCAACCTCGCCTCCGCCGTCTCCGGCTGACCCGCCGCTCTCGACCAACGATCCACCCTCCGGATCCCGAACCGCGCCCGGAGCCCCGCGGGCGGTTCGCATTCGGAGGGGCGGATCGTAGCGCCACGCAGCCTCCCGCCGCTGCTCCTGCCTCTGCGCGCGCCGGCCCCCCCCGCGCGCCGGCCCCGACTAGTCGATCTTCCGTAGTGCAGAGCCCTTGTGCATGGCCAGGTGGCCGGTCTTGTCGCTCTCGATCTCGTACTGCGGTTCGTCCTCACTGCAGCGCCGCATGCGCCCCTTGAACTCCACGTCCTCGGTGTGGATCTCGCGGATCACGCCGCGCACCATCCCGGCCTCGGAGTTCCACTCGACGTGGTCGCCCTTCGTGTAGTCACTCATGCGGCCAGTATGTTCGCCGGGCGGCGGGAGTGCACGGCCATCTCTCCCGTGAACTCGAGCGGGCGAACTCACACGGGCGAACTCACACGGGCGAACTCGAGCGGGCGAGACCGAGCGGGCGAGCTCACGCCGGCGCGGTCAGCGCGCGCAGCATCTCGTCCCAGTGGGCCAGCGGCAGCAGGTGCCCCTCGCCCTCGTAGACCGTCAGGTGGGCCGAGCCCAGATGCGCGGCGAGCCATCGCCCGTGGTCGGGTGGGGCGATCTCGTCGTCGTCGCCGTACCAGAGCAGCACCGGCGCGGCGATGTCCTCGACCCGGAAACCCCAGGGCCCCACGAACGCCACGTTGTCCCACGCGATCGCGTCGGCGCCCCGGCGCAGCGCCTCGCGGAAGTTGACGAACAGGGCGCGTCGGGCGTCGGGGTCCGCGACCACGGCCGGGTCGCTGGCCGCGAACATCCAGTCGACCCAGGGCGCCGCCTCGTCGTCGCGGACCGAGGACATCGCGTCGAGGAAGTCGGAGTTGCCGGTGCGGAACACCTCCGCCGCCCGGGCCGGGTCGTCGGGCAGGTGGGACAGCGCGTCGAGGTCGTTCGGGGTGAGCGACTCCCGCGCGCCCGGCCTGCCCTCGTACGGCGCGAGACCACCGGAGACCCCGACCCGCAGCACCCGCCCGGGCAGAGCGGCGGCGGTGGCCAGCGCGAACGCCCCGCCCCCCGACCACGCCGACACCGCGAACCTCCCGAGGCCCAGGGCGTCGGCG
>NZ_JAALDN010000262.1 GCF_014144855.1 Dietzia maris
GGATCACCGATCGCGGTCGGGACACGGCCGGCGACGCCCCGGCCCCGTTGAGCGGAAAGGTGGCAGCGCTCATGGCCCGCACGGAACTGGCCGCCGCCTACCTACTCGTCGGAGGTCTGTAGGTCCGTGGTCGCACTCGAACCGGTGGTCCAGGCCTACGCCTGGGGCTCCCGGACCGCGCTTCCCGAGCTGTGCGGGATCACCTCGCCGGCGCCCCACCCCGTCGCCGAGCACTGGTTCGGCGCGCACGACTCCGGCTCCTCGCGGTGCTCGGACGGTCGCGGCCTCGACGCACGGATCGCCGCCGACCCCGAGCGCGAGCTGGGCCCGCGGGTGCTGGCCGAGCACGGCGGGGGACTGCCCTTCCTGGTCAAGCTGCTCTCCGCCGAACAGGCACTGTCGCTCCAGGCCCATCCGTCCCCGGAGAAGGCGCGTGAGGGTTTCGCGGCGGAGGACGCGCGCGGGATCGCCGTCGACGCGCCGGACCGCAACTACCGCGACGTCAACCACAAGCCCGAGATCCTCGTCGCGCTCACCGAGTTCCACGCCCTCGTGGGCTTCCGCCCGGTGGAGCGCACGGTGGCACTGCTCGACGCGCTGGGCGTCGCGTCCCTGAAGCCCTACCGGGACATGCTCGCCGGGCAGCCCGACGCCGAGGGTCTGCGCGCGGTCTTCACCACCTTCGTCACGATGCCGCACGTCGTACTGGCCGGCGTCGTGCCCGACCTGGTGACCTGTGCGGTGTCCTACCTCACCGACCACGGGGTCGAGGGGCCGTGGTCCCCGGTGGCCGCGACGATCACCGAACTCGCCGAGCGGTACCCGACCGATCCGGGGGTCCTGGGTGCGCTGCTGCTCAACCGGGTCGTCCTCCAGCCGGGCGAGGCCGTCTACCTGGGGCCCGGGCAACTCCACGCCTACCTACGGGGCGTCGGTGTGGAGGTCATGGCCAACTCGGACAACGTCCTGCGCGGCGGCCTGACCCCCAAGCACGTCGACGTCCCCGAACTGATGCGGGTGCTCGAGTTCAGCCCGCTCGCAGACCCCACCGTCCGGGCGGTCGAGGCCGACCGCGACATCCCCGGCGAGGTCGACTACCCCACGCCCGAACCCGATTTCGCGTTGTCGCGCATCGACGTGCCGGCCGACGGCGACCCGGCCGCCTGGCGACCGGAGGGCCCCGAGGTGCTGCTGTGCACCTCCGGCGAGGCGGTCGTGGACTCCGACGGGACGAGCGAGGCCCTCGCGCCCGGGCGGGCCGTGTGGGTACCGGCCTCGACCTCCCGGGTGTGTCTGCGCAGTACCGCCGGGGCCACCGTGTTCCGGACCCGCGTCGCCGGCGGGTGACGGGGCCGACACCCCGGCGGGCCGTCCCGCTAGTGTGGGGCGGAAGTCTTTCGCGAGTCAACGAGGAGCTGGTCGAGGAACATGTCCGCTGATCTGCAGGTTCAGTCCGTCAACGGTGTCGAGTTCAAGGTGGCGGATCTGTCGCTGGCGGAGGCGGGCCGCAAGCAGATCCGTCTGGCCGAGCACGAGATGCCGGGTCTGATGGCGCTGCGCGAGGAGTACGCGGCCGAGCAGCCGCTGGCCGGCGCCCGGATCGCGGGGTCGATCCACATGACGGTGCAGACCGCGGTGCTGATCGAGACGCTGACCGCGCTGGGCGCGGAGGTCCGGTGGGCCTCGTGCAACATCTTCTCCACGCAGGACGAGGCGGCCGCGGCGGTCGTGGTGGGCCCGGAGGGGACCCCGGAGGCGCCCCGCGGCGTGCCGGTGTTCGCGTGGAAGGGCGAGACCCTCACCGAGTACTGGTGGTGCACCGAGCAGATCATGACCTGGCCGGAGACCGAGCCGAACATGATCCTCGACGACGGTGGCGACGCCACGATGCTCGTGATCAAGGGCAAGGAGTTCGAGCAGGCCGGCGCCGTGCCCTCGGACGACTCGGCCTGGTCGGCCGAGGAGAAGGTCTTCCACGCGCTGCTGCGTGAGTCCGTTCCGGCCAACCCGGGCAAGTACACGGCGATCGCCGAGTCGGTCCAGGGCGTGACCGAGGAGACCACCACCGGCGTGCACCGCCTGTACCACTTCCACAACGAGGGCGTGCTGCCGTTCCCGGCGATGAACGTCAACGACGCGGTCACCAAGAGCAAGTTCGACAACAAGTACGGCACCCGTCACTCGCTGCTGGACGGCATCAACCGCGGCACCGATGCCCTCATCGGCGGCAAGAAGGCCCTGGTGTGCGGTTACGGCGACGTGGGCAAGGGCTGCGCGGAGGCGCTGGCCGGGCAGGGCGCGCGCGTGCAGGTCACCGAGATCGACCCGATCAACGCGCTGCAGGCGCTGATGGACGGCTTCGACGTGGTCACCGTGGACGAGGCCATCGCCGATGCGGACATCGTCATCACCGCCACGGGCAACAAGGACATCATCACCTTCGAGCACATGACGCGGATGAAGAACAAGGCCATCCTGGGCAACATCGGCCACTTCGACAACGAGATCGACATGGCCGGGCTCGAATCCGCCGAGGGCGTCACCCGCATCAACATCAAGCCGCAGGTCGACGAGTTCGTCTTCGACGACGACGGCCGCTCGATCATCGTGCTGTCCGAGGGGCGCCTGCTCAACCTGGGCAACGCCACCGGGCACCCGTCGTTCGTGATGTCGAACAGCTTCTCCGACCAGGTCATCGCCCAGATCGAGCTGTTCACCAAGGCCGACCAGTACCCGATCGGGGTGCACCTGCTGCCCAAAATCCTCGACGAGAAGGTCGCCCGCCTGCACGTGGAGGCGCTCGGAGGCTCCCTGACCACGCTGGCCAAGGACCAGGCCGAGTACATCGGCGTGGACGTCGAGGGCCCCTTCAAGCCCGACCACTACCGCTACTGAGCGACGCCGGGGATGGTCGCACGGCTGGTGGTCCTCGAGGGTCTCGACGGCGCGGGGAAGAACACGCTGACGACGGCGCTCGTCGCCGAGCTCGCCTCCCGCGGTCTCTCGGTCGGCCGCCTGGCCTTCCCCCGGTACGGCACCCTGCACGCCGACCTGGCCGCCGACGCACTGCACGGTGGCCAGGCCGGCACCGCGGACTCGCCCCACGCGATGGCACTGCTGTTCGCGATGGACCGGCACGCCGCGCTGGGCGAGCTCGCGCAGCTGGGGTCCACCCACGACGTGGTGCTGCTCGACCGGTACGTGGCCTCCAACGCCGCGTACACCGCCGCCCGGCTCGGTCCGGACCGCGAGTCCGAGGTGGTCGAGTGGATCGGCACCCTCGAGTTCGACCGGCTCGGGCTGCCCGTCCCCGACCTGCAGATCCTGCTCGACACCCCGGTGGAGCTGGCGGCACGGCGCGCGGGCTCCCGGGAGGCCGCCGATCCGGCGCGCGTCCGCGACCGCTACGAACGCGACGCGGAGCTGCAAGTGGCGACCGGGCGGGTCTACCGTCGGCTCGCCGCCGCAGGGTGGCGTTCGCCCTGGCGCGTGATCGGGGCGGACCCCCACGTGCGGGAGTTGGCCGACCTCGTCGTCGTCCCCCCTCCGGCCGCCGCGCCGCACCCCGGTCCGTCGGGTCGGCCGGGTAAGGTCTGAGAGGGCAGGAACACGACCCGCGGTGCGTGCCCACGGGTGGTGAGCCTGACGACGCCTACACGACACGCCGACACAAGTGGTGACCATGACCCCGAAGATCCTCGTCGTCGACGACGACGCCGCACTGGCAGAGATGCTCACCATCGTCCTGCGGGGCGAGGGGTTCGAGACCGAGATCGTCGGCGACGGAGTCCGGGCCATCGAGACGTTCCGCGCGGTGCAGCCCGACCTGGTTCTGCTGGACCTCATGCTGCCGGGCAAGAGCGGGATCGACGTGTGCCGCGAGATCCGCGCCGAGTCCCGGGTGCCGATCGTCATGCTCACGGCCAAGACCGACACCGTCGACGTGGTGCTCGGCCTGGAGTCCGGCGCGGACGACTACATCATGAAGCCCTTCAAGCCGAAGGAGCTGGTGGCCCGCATCCGGGCCCGCCTGCGTCGCGGCGAGGACGAGCCCAGCGAGGTCCTGCACATCGGCGACGTGACGATCGACGTCCCCGCGCACACGGTCACCCGCGAGGGCACGCCGATCCCGCTCACCCCGCTCGAGTTCGACCTCCTGGTGGAACTGGCCCGCAAGCCCCGCCAGGTGTTCACGCGTGAGGTCCTGCTCGAACACGTGTGGGGCTACCGCCACTCGGCCGACACCCGGCTGGTCAACGTCCACGTCCAGCGCCTGCGGGCGAAGATCGAGAAGGACCCCGAGAACCCGGAGGTCGTCCTCACCGTGCGCGGCGTCGGCTACAAGGCCGGTCCGGTCTCGTGACCACCGCTCGTCCCGACGACGCGGTGGCGTCCACCGGGGACGAGCCCGACATCCGGGACGTGACCGACTCGTCACCGACCTTCCGGGAGCGACTGTCCGAACTCGACCCGGCCGCCATCGGCGGTCGGATCGCGCGGCTGTGGCGGCGGTCGCTGCAGCTGCGGGTCGTCACCTCCACGCTGGCGCTGTCGATGGGCGTGATGCTCACGATCGCGTTCATGTTGCAGAGCCAGATGGCCGCCCAGCTGCTGTCGACCAAACTCGATGCGGCCATCGAGCAGGCCAGCAGGCTCCGCCTCACGGTGCAGGCGCAGATCGCCGCCACCGACGAGGGCACGAGCGAGCAGTCCCGGATCGACCAGGCGCGGAGCGCCATCAGCGACCGCGGGCTCGCCTCCGACGGGGACTCCGTCCACGCCGGCACCTTCGACCCGATCCTCGTGGTGCCGGACCAGACCGGCCGCGGCCAGGTGGTCAGCCCCTCCGGGGCGCAGGTGCCACCGGAGCTGCAGTCCCTGGTCCAGCGGGGCAGGATCGCCTCCCAGTACGTCACCGTCGACTTCCGTGGCGAGCAGGCCAAGGCGCTCATGCTCGGCACGCCGACGGACTCCTCCATCCCCGGGCTCGAGCTGTACCTCGTCTACCCGCTCACCGCGGAGGAACAGACCCTCGGGATCATGCGGGGGATCGTCGCCACGGCGGGCCTGGCGATCATCGTCCTGTCCGCGGCGATCGCGTGGATAGTGGCCCGGCAGGTCGTCCTGCCCGTGCGGCAGGTGGCCTCCATCGCCCAGCGCTTCGCCAACGGCCACCTCAAGGAACGGATGGTCATCCGCGGCGAGGACGACGTCGCGCGCCTGGCCATGGCGTTCAACGACATGGCGCAGAGCCTGTCGGACCAGATCACCCAGCTCGAGGAGTTCGGTGACCTGCAGAAGCGGTTCACCTCAGATGTCTCCCACGAGCTACGCACCCCGCTGACCACCGTCCGGATGGCGGCGGACATCATCTCCGACTCCGCCGCCGACCTGGACGCCCCCGCCAAACGCGCGGTTGAGCTGCTCGAATCCGAACTCGACCGGTTCGAGAGCCTGCTCACCGACCTGCTCGAGGTCTCCCGCCACGACGCCGGCATGGCCGAGCTCGCGACGGCCGAGATGGACGTGCGCACCTCCGTCGCGGACTCGGTCGGCACCGTGGCCCACATCGCCGAGGCCGCCGGGGTGGAGGTCGAGGTCGACATGCCCGACGAGCCGGTCATGGCCGAGGTCGACTCGCGGCGCGTCGAGCGGATCCTGCGCAACCTCGTGGCGAACGCGCTCGACCACAGTGAGTCCAAGCCGGTGAAGGTCACCCTGCGGTGTTCGGACGCCGCCCTCGCCGTCTCGGTCCGCGACCACGGGGTGGGGCTCAAACCCGGGGAGGAGACCCGGGTGTTCAACCGCTTTTGGCGCGCCGACCCCTCACGGGTGCGACGTTCCGGCGGCACCGGGCTCGGCCTGGCGATCGCCCTCGAGGACGCCAAGCTCCACGGGGGCCGGCTGGACTGCTGGGGCAGCCCGGGGGAGGGGTCCTGCTTCCGTTTGACCATCCCGCGGCGCCGCGGCGGCACCCTCACCTCCAGCCCGCTGCCCCTCACCCCCGAGGACGAGGCCAGGCTCGTGCGTACCGGCTCGCCGACCCCCCTCGAGCGGGTCCCCGGGGCAGGGGAGAGCCGGCCATGACCCGGCCCCGGCCCCGGTCCCTGCTCGTGTCGGTGGCGCTGGCCTGCGCGACCGGGCTTGCGGCGACCGGGTGCGCCACGCTGCCCTCGTCGTCGTCCCCCCAGGTCATCGACACCTTCTCGCCGGAGGGCAGCGAACTGTCGGTCCCCACACCGGTACCGGACCAGGAACCGGACCTCCTGGTCCGCGACTTCCTCAAGGCCGCGGCGATCGCCGATCAGCGGCACGCCGCCGCCCGTCAGTTCCTCACCCCGGACGCCGCCGAGAACTGGGACGACCTCGCGGAGACCATCATCGTGCTGCGCGCCGACCTCAGCGCCGAGGGCGGCCGGTCGGCCGACCGCGCCGAGTACACGCTGCGTGCGGAGAAGGTCGGCACCCTCGACCCCGGCGGCATCTTCCGCGAGGACGTCGGCCAACTCGAGGTCACCATCGGCCTGACCCGCACCGACGGCCAGTGGCGCATCGACGAACTGCCGCCCGGGGTGGTGATCGAGAAGGCCGAGTTCTTGTCGACCTACGCGCAACGGGACCTGTTCTTCCTCTCCGGATCCGGTGACGCGCTCGTCCCGGACCCGCGCTGGACGGCCGCCGACCGCACCGATGTCGAGTACTCGCTCGTCAATCTGCTCGCCACCGGCCCCCGGCCCGGACTCACCGACGCGGTCCTGTCCCGCGTACCCGCCTCCGTCTCCGTCCGCCCCGACGAGGACGAGGACGGCGCCGACGCCGCGGGCACCACCATCGACTTCGCCGGGCTGCCGGTCCTCAGCAGCCAGGCCACCACCCAGTTCGCCGCGCAGGTCGTGTGGACCCTCGCCCGCGCCGACGTCCCCGGCCCCTACCGCCTCGAGCGGGACAGCGCCCCCCTCGACGAGCGATACGCGACCGGGTGGACCACCGAGGACGTCCGTGACTTCGACCCCTACCCGCCGGCGGAGCCCATGCGATACGCCCTCACCGCCGCGGACGGGTTGGTGCGGCTCGAGGCCGGCGGCGCACGACCGGCCTCGGGGCCCTGGTCGGAGGTGCGCGGCGGCACCAGCGCGGTGATCTCCCACGACGGACGCAACCTCGCCGTGGTGACCGGGGAGGGGGAGATCGGACCGCGCCGTGTCCTGGTGGGGCCGATCGACGGCGCGCCCGCCGAGGCCCTCACCGCCGGGACGGTGGCCGGCCCGACGTTCCACCCGGTGACCGGGCGGGCCTGGGTGCTGGTCGACGACGCGCGACTGCTCCGTATCGGGATGGGCGAGAACGCCCCCGCCGTCCAGGAGATGGACGCCGGGCCGCTGCTCGCCCTCGGGGCGAGGGTGACCGGCCTGCGTATCGACCAGTCCGGAACCCAACTGGCCGTGGTCGTCGACGGCAAGGTGTTCATCGGCGCGTTGTCCGCCGAGACCGGACAACCGCTGCCGGGCACGTTCCGCCAGGTCGGCCGCGCACTCGGGGAGACCGTCACCGCCGTGGCGTGGCGGGACCGGTCCACGATCGTCGTGGGTCGCGACACCACCGAGGCCCCCGTCGCGACCGTCTCCGTGGACGGGGCGATCGCCGAGCCGTTGTCCCAGCGAAACATCTCGGGGCCGGTGACCGCGGTCGCGGCGGCCGGGCGCGAGATCTACGTGGTGGACCGGCGGTCCCTGCTGCGACTCGACACCGGTGCCGACACCGGTGACAGGTACTGGCGGGAGATCGCCGGACTGGCCGCCATCCGCGCGGACCCGGTGGTGGCGGGCTGAGCCGGTGACCGCCGGGGACGAGGGTGCGCCGGCCCGGTGGCGCGGCGGGGAGACCTGGACCGCGGCTCTCGCCGACCTGGTCGTACCCGTGGAATGCGCCGGATG
>NZ_JAALDN010000263.1 GCF_014144855.1 Dietzia maris
TGAACGCGATCCGTGTCCACGGTGGTGACGAGCGGGCCACGTTGCGTGCGCGCCTGCTCGAGCTCCTCGAGGCGCTGCCGGTGGACGATGCACGCGTGCTGGCCGCGCGCCGGGACCTCGCGAGCGCGCTCTACTGACGCTCGGCTCCCGGCCGCTCAGGCGCCCGCGATCTCCGTCGTCGTCGGTGCCGCGTGTCGGAACCACACGGTGGCGCGGGGGCCGACCGTGATCGCCGCGGAATAGGGCCGTCCGTGGTGGGGTGCCGGCTCGGCGTGGACACCGCCGAGGTTGCCCGCGCCCGAGCCCTCGTAGGCCGAGGCGTCGGTGTTGAGGATCTCCTCCCAGTACCCGTCCTCGGGGAGCCCGATGCGGTAATCGCCGAGTGCGGCGCCGGAGAAGTTGACCACGCACGCGACGGTGTTGCCGGCGTGGTCGGTCCGCAGGAAGGACAGCGTGTTGTGGGCGGCGTCGTTGGCGTCGATCCACGAGAAGCCGGAGGGGTCGTCGTCGAGCGACCACAGGCCGGGATTGTCGGCGTAGCGGGCGTTGAGGTCCCGCACGCAGGCGAGGATGCCACGGTGATACTCGCCCTCCCAGCCCTCGAGATTCTCCCAGGCGACACCCTTGTCGGCGTCCCACTCGGTGGTCTGCCCGAACTCGAGGCCCTGGAAGAGCAGCTTCTTGCCGGGGTGCGCCCACATGTAGGCGTACAGGCTGCGGATGCCGGCCGCACGGTCCCACGAGGTGCCGGGCATACGCTCCCACATCGATCCCTTGCCGTGGACCACCTCGTCGTGGCTCAGGGGGAGGACGAAGCGCTCGCTCCAGGCGTACATCATCGAGAAGGTGATCTCGCCGTGGTGGAAACCGCGGTAGATCGGGTCGAGCCCCACGTAGCGCAGGGTGTCGTTCATCCAGCCCATGTTCCACTTCATGGAGAACCCGAGGCCGCCCGTGTAGGTGGGCGACGTGACGCCGCCCCAGGACGTGGACTCCTCGGCCACGGTGAGGAAACCGGGGTGCTCCCGGGCCAAGGTGGCGTTGACCTCCTGGAGGAACGAGATGGCCTCGAGGTTCTCCCGTCCACCGTGGATGTTAGGGGTCCACTCGCCGGCCTCGCGGGAGTAGTCGAGGTAGAGCATCGAGGCCACGGCGTCCACCCGCAGTCCGTCGATGTGGAACTCCTCGGCCCAGTACAGGGCGTTGGCGACGAGGAAGTTGCGCACCTCGTGGCGGCCGAAGTCGAAGACGTAGGTGCCCCAGTCGGGCTGTTCGCCGCGTCGGGGGTCGGCGTGCTCGTAGAGCGGGGTGCCGTCGAACCGGCCGAGCGACCACTCGTCCTTGGGGAAGTGGGCGGGTACCCAGTCCACCAGGACTCCGATACCGCGGGAGTGGAGGTGATCGATGACGTAGCGCAGGTCGTCCGGGGTGCCGAACCGGCTGGTCGGGGCGAAGTACGACGAGACCTGGTAGCCCCACGAGCCGCCGAAGGGGTGCTCGGCGACCGGCATCAACTCCACGTGGGTGAACCCGGTCTCGATGATGTGGTCGGCGAGTTCGTGCGCGAACTCGCGGTAGTCGAGGCCGGGCCGCCAGGAGCCGACGTGGACCTCGAGGACGGTCATCGGGGAGTGCGAGTGGTCGCGGGTCGCGCGGGCGGCGATCCACTCGTCGTCGTTCCACTCGTAGCCGGAGGTGAACACCTTCGACCCGGTCGAGGGCGGCACCTCGGTGGCCACCGCCATGGGGTCGGCGTGGTCGATGGTCCGGCCGTCGGCCCCGCGGACGCAGTACTTGTAGACGGCGCCGTCGGCGACGTCGGGGACGAACAACTCCCACACCCCGGAGGACCCGATCGAGCGCATGGGCAGCGCGGTGGGATTCCATCCGCAGAAGTCGCCGACGACGCTCATCCCGCGGGCGTTGGGCGCCCACACGGCGAATGACGTGCCGGTGACCGGTCCGCCCGCGGTCTCGTAGGTGCGCACGTGGGCGCCGAGGACATCCCACAGTCGTTCGTGGCGCCCTTCGCCGATGAGGTGCAGGTCGACCTCGCCCAGCGTCGGGAGGAAGCGGTAGCCGTCCGCGACGGTGCGCGTGTGGCCGTCGGGGTAGCGGACCCGGAAACGGTAGTCGGGCACCTCCGTCTCGGGCACCGCCGCGTGGAACAGTCCGTCGCCGACCGGGGTCATGGGGACGGTGCGGTCGTCGAACACGATCTCCACCTCCACCGCGCCCGGCTGGACGGTGCGGACGACCGAGCCGTCGCCGTCGCGGTGCGCGCCGTAGACGGAGTGCGGGTCGTGGTGGGTACCGGACCGGAGCCGGCCGAGGACGTCGTGCGGGATCGGCGTCGGTTCCGTGGGAGTGACGGGCCCGGGGGACGCGACGGGCGCCGTGGCCGGCGCGGGCGGTGTCGGTGACGGCGGTGACGGCGGTGATGAAGACGGCGGCGACGACGACGAGGGCGACGACGACGAGGTCTGCTCCGGCTGGAGCCGGTCGGTGGAGCGGTCCTTCTTCTTGTGCTGTGCCATGGCCGTTCGCCTCAATCCACGGTGTGCGTGCGGTAGGACTGTTCGACCCTACGTGCTTCGTCGCAGGGCGGGATCGCGATGATGTGTGCGACGGCGGTCCACGGCTCGAGCCGGACGTAGTTGCTCGACCCCCAGTGGAACTCGGAGCCCGTCACCTCGTCGCGGACGCTGAACCGGGCGTCGGCGTCGTACCCCAGGGCCGCCATGTCGAGGTGGAGGGTGCCCTCCTGGACGCCGAGGGAGTCCAGGGAGACCACCGTGAGAACGCAGTCTCCGGTGGCCGGGTCGACCTTGGAGTAGGCGATGATCTGGTCGTTGTCCACGTCGTGGAACGTCAGGGTGCGCAGCTGCTGCAGGGCGGGGTGCTCGCGGCGGACCCGGTTGAGGGTGCGCAGCCACGGGGCGAGCGACTGCCCGGCGGCCTCCGCGGCGGCGAAGTCACGGGGCCGCAGCTCGTACTTCTCCGAGTCGAGGTACTCCTCGCTGCCGTCGGCGACGGGCTGCCATTCGTAGAGCTCGTAGCCGGAGTACACGCCCCACGCGGGCGAGAGCGTCGCGGCGAGCACCGCCCGGATCGCGAACATCGCCGGGCCGCCACGTTGGAGCGACTCGTGGAGGATGTCCGGGGTGTTGGTGAACATGTTGGGGCGGGCCTCGTCGACGTGGGCTAGCAACTGCTCGCAGAACTCCATCAACTCGGCCTTCGTGGTCTTCCACGTGAAGTAGGTGTAGGACTGCGAGAACCCGCGCTTGGCCAGTCCGAACAGCCGGGCCGGCCGGGTGAAGGCCTCCGCCAGGAACAGCACGTCCGGCTCGGTCCGCTTCACCTCGCTGATGAGGCGGTTCCAGAAGTCGGCCGGCTTGGTGTGCGGGTTGTCCACCCGGAAGATCCGTACCCCGAGGGACGTCCACAGCCGGACGACACGCAGCACCTCGGCGTAGATGCCCTCGGGGTCGGTGTCGAAGTTGACCGGGTAGATGTCCTGGTACTTCTTGGGCGGGTTCTCGGCATAGGCGATGTGCCCGTCGGGCAGCACGGTGAACCACTCGGGGTGTTCGGCGGCCCACGGGTGGTCGGGCGCGCACTGCAGGGCAAGGTCCAGTGCGACCTCGACGCCGCGCTCCCCGGCGTAGGTCACCAGGTCCCGGAAGTCGTCGACGGTGCCGAGGTCGGGGTGGACCGCGTCGTGTCCGCCCTCGGCGGAGCCGATGGCCCACGGTGACCCGACGTCGTCGGGCCCGGGGGTCAGGGTGTTGTTGCGGCCCTTGCGGTTGATCTCGCCGATGGGGTGGATCGGCGGCAGGTACACGACGTCGAACCCGAGGTCGGCCGCGTGATCGACGTAGGAGCGCGAGGTGGTGAACGTCCCGTGGATGGGACGGCCCTCGTCGTCCCACCCGCCGGTGGAGCGGGGGAAGAACTCGTACCAGGAGCTGAACTGCGCCTCGCGACGGTCCACCCACACGCGGTGGGTCTGACCCACGGTCACGAGTTCGCGGACGGGATCGGCGGCCAGCGCGGCCGCGACCTCGTCCGACAGCGCCGGGGCGGTCCGGGTGGCCGCGTCGCCCGGGCCGC
>NZ_JAALDN010000264.1 GCF_014144855.1 Dietzia maris
TCCTCCGACGGTAGCCGGGATGAGACCCGAGGGCAGGCGGGCTGGGTGCGTACGCCCGCGGTCCACTACGATGAACGGCGTCGTCAACGCGGGTTCCACGTGGAACCACGCGGTCGTGCGTGTCGCGGCAGGCGGCGGGGAAGTGTGGCAGAGCGGCCGAATGCACTCGCCTTGAAAGCGAGCGTGCCTAAACAGCACCGGGGGTTCAAATCCCTCCACTTCCGCCTTAGCTCAGAGAACTTCCAGTTCAGGGGCGTTTACGGAACCGGTATCTGGTCTCGTGTCACTGTCGTGTCAGAGGCCTCGATCTTCGAGCTCCCGGCGGCGGCGTTCGTTGTGCTCGATGCACCGACGCCTGTAGTTGCCGTAGTTCTCGAGAGCCCGCTCGTCGCATTCGACGCAGTTGGGGCGAGGGCCTAGCCAGAACCGCTGAGGGGTGCCAGCGGGGATGGGCGCTCCGCACCGCTGACAGGTGACGTCGTGCGTGGTCACTCGAACGGTCATCGGCAGAAGTTTACGCCGACCCGGGGCAGACGTCAGCCCCCGCCGCTCGGGCTGGTCACCGCACGGGGCCGAGATGCCGGGAATTCGTCACCGAGGGCCCGCTCAGGCGGTCGTCTCCTGCAGGTCCGCTGCCGCGACGTAGCGGATGATCTCGAGCACCCGCGGGTACGAGCGGGACTTTCCCGAGACGATCGAGACGTGGTCCTCACCCTCGAGCAGGACCAGTTTGGCGCGTCCTCCCCGGCGGGTGACCTCGTCGACGTAGCGCCGGGAGTTCTCCGCCGAGACGGTCGCGTCCCGGTTGCCGTGGATCGCGACGACCGGTGTGCCGGTGTCGATGTTCTGGATGGGGTCCACCGACGCGTACCGCCACGGGAACTCGGAGGGCGTCCCGCCGATCGCCGTGACGATCCTGTCGTCCCCGTGGTTCGCTGCATAGACCATGTCCAGTGGTCCGGCGATCGAGATCACGCGCGTGGGCCGGAACGCGGGCTCGGAGCCCACCTCGTCGTCCTCGAGCAGGTGGCGGGTGCCGCCCCACACGGCGAGTTGGGCGCCCGCGCTGTGGCCCACCACCACTTCGTCATCGGTCGTGATCTGGGGGAAGCGCCGGTCCACCTCGACCACGTGGTCGAGCGCGTCCGCGATGTCCCGGAAGGTGACGGGCCAGCCGCCGCCGGACCCGACCCGGCGGTACTCCACGTTGTAGACCGCCATTCCGCGGCTCGCCAATTCGCGCGCCAGGGGGTCGAAGATGTCCGCACCCAGCTGGTTCTGCCACGCCCCTCCGTGGATGAGGACCGCGAGCGGGATGGTGTCGACCTCCTGGGCCCCGGACGGCAGGTACAGGTCCGCCCAGTTCTGTTCGGGATCGGCGTCGGAATCCCGGGTCGGGTACTCGAAGCGCTGGACCGTGACCTCGTCCAGTCGGACGGTTCCCGCATAGGTCGGGTCCACCTGCGGAATGGCGGTCGTCGTCATGCAGCCGACAAGGGTGAGTGCGGCGCCCACCAGGGCCGCGCCACGCATGAGGACGTGCCCCGGTCCCACGACGGGTCTTCGCGACGACATGGCCACCACTTCCTCAGGAGTCGATAAGGCGGAGTACCTTTCTTCTCCTTGGGTGGGCACGGTGCACTGGGGCGGGGTCGTCCGGAATCGCGGAGAGTGAAGCTGATCTTACTCTTTGTCAGGCCCGCGGTGCTGAGATGTGCCCCCCGTGTCGGCCCCCGGCGTGCCGTGCCGAGCACGGCACGCGGCCAGCCGGTGCGACTGTCGGGTCGTGTCAGCCGACGACGCTGATCCGGCCGGTCTCGGGGGCGCTCAGCGGGCCCTCCTCGGCCACGTAGCGACGCAGTGCGTCGAGATCGGTCACCCCGGCCTCGCGGCGGTCGCCGCGTTCGGCCAGGACCGAGCCGTCCCACTCGGGGGAGGAGAGGAACTCGTTCACCACGACGGTGTACTCGCGCCGGGGGTCGACGGGCTCGTCGTTGACCACGATCTCCGACACCCGGGCTCCGGGCGGGCGGCGGAGGTCGACGGTAAAGCGCACGTTCGACGAGACCGCGGGGCCGTTGCGGCCGATGTCGTCGGCGAAGTGGTCGAAGGCCGCGCGGAGTTCCTCCCCGGTCACGGTGACCAGGTAGAGGCGATCCCCGTAGGGCTGCACGGTGTGCAGGTCGGCGTAGTCGAGGGGCCCGGCGGGGAGGTCGGTGCGCAGGGAGTCCGGGTTGGACAGGGCCAGCTCGGCGCCCCGACCCCGGGCGGCGTGAAGCTGGCCGTCCGCGATGAGATCCGCCAGTGGTGACTCGCCGTTCGCATCCATGGCCCGCTCGATGGTCTCGTCGGCGGTGCCGATGACCTCGCGGGCTTGCGGTGCCGCAGCGGCCTGGGCCTGGCGTACGAGCTCCTCGGTCCCGGCGTCGGGTTCTATGTCGAGGTTGACCGTCTGGTTGAACACCGACGTCTGGGGCCGGATCACGTCGCCAGTGGAGGGGTCGACCGCCAGGTCGACGACGGTGACGGACCGGCCGTGGGACGCGGGGGCCACGACGACGCGCTCGTCGTTGTCCGAGTCGAAGACACGGCAGGTGGCCGGGCCGCCGGAGGCTCCCACGATCAGGGCGTCCACGGCGGGGTTGAGCTGCTTGACCAGGTCCAACTCGGTGAGCTCGTCGGGGCAGGCCGCCGGATCGAGATTGTCGTGGACGGCGTCGGACTGGACCATGGCGACGATCGCCTCCACGCCCAGGAACCGCAGTGACTCCACGGTCTCGTCGATCGCGCGGAGGGGGTCGGTCAACCGCGTGGTCGTCTCCGGGACGGACGTCGACGGGGAAGTCACCGCCACGACCCCCACCCGGACGTCACCGACTCGGTGGATCGCGAAGGGGAAGGTGGGGGCCGAATCGGGCGACGGGATGGCGTTGGATGCCAGGAACGGGAACGCCGCCCCACGGAATGGCGGGAGCGGGGGATCGACGCGGCAATCCCGCTCGGTCGCGCACCCCGGCGTGACCAGGGATCGGACGTGGTCGGCGCCCTTCTCGAGTTCGCGTCGTCCCACGCCGGCCCCGTCCACACCGAGCCGGTTGAAGTACTCGATGGTCGCTCGGTCACCCAGCAACGCGGCCTCGGGGGCGGTCCCGCCGATCGAGTCGCCGGTGGCGAACAGCAGTGAATCCTCGGCCTGGTCGCGCAACTTTCCGACCGTGGCCGCGAGGTGTGGCCCGCCACCGGCGGGGCGGACGTTGCCCGAGCCGTCACGGAGCTCGCCCTGGAACCCCACGGGCCGGGACAGCGCACCGGAGAACTCCCCGATCCCCAGGATGCGGACCGACCGGGTCTCCGCCGCCGGGCTCCAGGGACTGCTGATCTGCGCGTCGGCACGCGGAGGGGAAGCGAGGGTTGCGACGAGGACCACGGCCGCGAACAGTGCGAAAGCGACCGGCCCGACGCGGCCCGTTATGGACGTGTGGATAGCTGCGGAGTTCACCTCGTGCCATGAACTCTTCTGCTGCACATCGTCTCCTAGGGGGGTGGGGGCTCGCACGTTCCGCGATCCGGGGATCGCGAGATCGTGACCTGCTCTCCCAAACCCGGCCCATGCTGCCCTCGCGATGTCACGGGACCCCGCCGGAAGCATTACGTTCTGGTCACGAAATGCCGGGCAGCAGTGAGGAATCGGTCGTTTTCCTCGGGATCCCCGATGGACACCCGCACTCCGTCGCCGGCGAAACACCGGGTGACGACCAGGTGCTCGCGGCAGTGGGCGTCGAAATCAGCCGCGGCGTCCCCGAGGGGTAGCCAGACGAAGTTCGCCTGGGTGTCCGGGACCGCGTGCCCCATGTCGAGCAGGGAAGCCCGTACGCGGGAGCGCTCGGCGACGACCGCGTCGGTGCGGGCCCGCAGTTCGTCCCCGGCCTCGAGGCAGGCGATTCCGGCGGCCTGCGCCAGGGAGCTCACCGAGAACGGGACGACCATCTTCGCCACCGGTACCACCAGTTCGGCGGGTCCGACGAGGTAGCCGACACGGAGGCCGGCCAGACCGTAGGCCTTGGAGAAGGTGCGCAGCGAGACCACGTTGGGCCGCGACATCGCCTCGGCGACGCCGTCCACCGGGTCCTCGGATCGCATGTACTCGTAGTAGGCCTCGTCCAGCGCCACGGTGACCCGTTCGGGGACGCGGTCGAGAAAAGCGAGGAGTTCGGCGCGGGTCACCGCCGGGCCGGTCGGGTTGTTGGGCGTGCAGACGAAGATCAGCCGGGTCCGGTCGGTGACGGTGGCGACGATCGCGTCGAGGTCCAGCGACCCGTCGTCCCGGTTGGGGACCGCGATCGGGACCGCGTGGGCGATGCGGGCGATGATCGGGTACGCCTCGAAGGAGCGCCAGCCGAAGACCACCTCGTCGCCCGGTGCACACACCGCCTGGACCAGTTGCTGGCACAGGGCGACCGAGCC
>NZ_JAALDN010000265.1 GCF_014144855.1 Dietzia maris
GTCCGGGTAGCGATTGGCGCCCGCCGCGGCCTCGGCGATGGCCGCCGCCACGCTCGGCAGCGGGCCCGCGGTGGTCTCGTTGGACGCGAGTTTGACCGCGCCCGGCACGGAGGCGCCCGGAATGTAGGCGGGGATGGCGTCGAGGTCGCTGCGCACGTCGGGGGACATGACTACAGGGTAGGACCACCCCCTGCGGGCCCGGTGTCCGGCCGTTTTGCGCACCGGCCCGGCCTGTGTGTACTGTAATTCCTCGTTGGCTCAGCAGAGCCTCCAGGAGGCGTGCCAGAGCGGCCGAATGGGACTCACTGCTAATGAGTTGTCCTCCTCAAAGGGGACCGGAGGTTCAAATCCTCTCGCCTCCGCCATGCCGGGGATCCGGGTGACCGGATAGCTGGCACGACAGAAGAATATTGCGCCCGTAGCTCAATGGATAGAGCACTTGACTACGGATCAAGAGGTTAGGGGTTCGAGTCCCTTCGGGCGCACAGAAGGAACGTCCCCGTCCACGCGGACGGGGGCGTTCGCCATTTCCGGCCTGCGGTGTTCACGCGGCGTTCGCGGCCCCCCGCCGGTATGCGCGCAGGGTCTCGATCTGATCCCAGACCACGATCACCCAGATCGTGGCGATGATGCTCCAGCGGATCGCGGTGGTCGCCGTGCCGCCGTCGTCCGGGACGAGATCGGGGTGGATCACCGAGTCGTGGCTCAGCACCAGGACCGTGAGGAAGACGCCGAAGACAACGTCGACCACCACGTCGATGCCGAGCCGCGCCGGTGACCTGTCCGGCCTCACCAGGCGCCACACCTGGACGAGCGCCAGCGCTCCGATCAGCAGCACGTACCCCGTGAACCACCTGGTGGGGATGGCGGGGTTCACGAGCGGTTCGCCGCCGTTGAGATGGCCGATGTACAGGAACGTCGACGGGACGAACGGCACCGCGACCAGGATGGCCAGCATCACCAGCGACACGACCGCGTCGACGCGGGTGTCCGCCCCGCCACGGGGCCCGTCGAGGTGCGCCGGGTCCCAGGTGGGGGTCAGGGTCAACGGACTGCGTTCGCCCTCCGGGGTCGTCCGCTCGATGATCACCACCACGAGCGTCCAGGCCGCGAAGGCCCACAGCAGGGCGGCGGCGACGGAGCTGACGAGTTGGCCGATGAGGCCGCCGAGCTCCGGCTCCGCGGTGGTCGAGACGTAGAGGATGCTGCCGGCCAGGGCGGCGATGACACCCACGACGGGCAGGAGCCACCGCAGTACCCGAGCCCAGACCGGGTAGACCTCCGGCCCCACGAGGTACTGGCGGGCGCCGGCATAGCGGCGAGCGAGTTCGGCCGGGTCGCCCAGTCGCACCAGGACGGCGCGCTCGGCGGAATCGCGGTCGGCGGTCCCGGCCGGCTCGGTCCCGCTGGCGTCGTTCACGGCGTCGGGTTCGGCGGCGACCATGTCGGCGATGGTCGCGGCGATCTCCGAGGAGATGTCGCCACGCTGGTCTTCGGGGAGGTGGCGGACCACCTCGGAGATGTAGCGATCGGTCAGTGTGGACATCACGCGTCCGCCTTCCGCAGATCGGTGTAGCCGGCACCCAATGCCAGCCACTCGGCGTGCAGGCGCTCGGCGGTCTCGGTGCCGAGCGCGGTGGTCTCGTAGTACTTGCGGGGCCTGGGCTCCTCGGTCCGCCACGTCGAGGTGAGCAAGCCCTGTCCCTCGAGGCGGCGCAGCAACGGGTAGAGGGTGTTGGCCTCGGTGGCGATTCCCGCCTCGGCCAGCGTGGTGAGCAGGGCGTACCCGTACCTGGGCGTCCGGCAGGCCAGCAAACTCGCCAGGACGACCGACCCGCGCCGGAGCTCCTGCAGGTGGGTGCCCAGTGCCGCGTCCGCGTCGTCGCCCATGCGGCACACGTTAGTGTGTGGCACACACTATGTAAATGGCGCACAGCCTCGGCGCGGGCCCTCTCGCTCCACCCGCTGCACCGCGACACTCCGCCATCGACCGGCCCTGACCGGCCCTGACCTGCGGTGCCCTGAAGACGGTGTGCAGGGCACCGCAGGTCGGGAGGCCGCGGCCCGGCGCACTGCCGGGTTGCGGGACTGCGTGGGGTCTCGCGGTCGACGCGTCAGGAAGCCGGCGAGGCTTTGGTTTTCTTGACCCGCACCCGCTGGTAGGGGGCAGCGACGGACTCGCCGATCGCCTGCGCGATGAGGTCCTCGGCGGTCCGGTTCTTCCGCGCGAGTGTGGCGACGAGCTTGGTGAACCGGGCCCCGCGGGCGAACTCCTTGGCGCTGCGGTCCTCCACGGCGAAGAACAGCTTGGCCTTGTCGGGGAGTAGCGACAGCACGCCGTTGAGGATCTGGCGGGTGACCCACCTGGCCACCGGGCCCTTCGCGTCCGGGTGTCGGAGCGAGCGGCCGGCCATCGCGGCGAAGATGGTCAACGCCTTGGTGTCGAGGCCCTCGGTGACGTACTGGTCGACCGCTGCGAAGGTCTCGAGGTGCGGGCCGGGGACGTGCAGTTTGTCCGCGCCGATGTGCGACTCCATCACCAGGCGGTCCGCGTCCGCGACGCTCAGGCCGGGGCCGAACTCCTGGTAGCCCCGGACGGCCGACCAGATGTACGTCCACCACGTCCACCGCATCCATTCCGGCTGCTTGGCCTCCTCCGCCTCTCCGGTCTCCGGGTTGGTCCAGGTCGCCATCTCGTGGAGGTGGTCGACGCGCTTGGTCGCCGCGTCCGCGTGGGCGGTGTCGGCGAAGACCGAGTCCCGCAGGTAGGCGGCCGTGCGGTCGAACCGGGCGGCCATCTCGTCGGCGCCCTCGCTGGTCAGCGAGACCCGATCGAAGTGGGTCATCATGCCCGGTTCGAGCATCTGGAGGAAGAGCGCGTTCTTGGCGCCGAGCCCCGAGGCCGGGTCCGAGAACACCCGCCAGGAGATGCTGTCGGGGCCGTAGTGGCCGTCGTCGGAGCGAGGGGCGTCGGAGAGCCGCAAGGGCACGCGGGTGTCGGTCATGGAGTCACCTTCGGGTTCGGTGGATCGGGGGGGAATGGTCGGTGAGAGCCCGACCGACACCGTCGATAATAAGTCCTTCATACTTCGTGCCGACGCAGACGGTGAGGAAGGTCCGCGACCGCGCGCCGCGAAACGGCTGTCTCGAGGGGGCCTCGCCCGACGAACACCGCCCAGAGGGCGCACCCGGCCGTCACCCCGAGAGTCATCGGCCAGAACGGGTCCAGGGCGCGGAAGTCGCCCATCGGGTCGAACTGTCGGCCCTCGGCGCGCGCGATGGCGATCCACGCCGCCCAGACGAGGAGATGTGCGGTGTACGCGGTCAGGGGCATCGCGCCCAGCACCCGTACCGGCCGGAACAGCCACCGCAGCCGCGTCCCGCCGATAAGGATGCACACCCCGATGACCGCGAGTGCGAATCCCATGGACCCGACCGCCTCCCCCACGCCCGACGAGTGGGGCCCGTCCCGGAGCCGCGACAGAAACCACAGTCCGACCTCTGACCGCGCGCCGTCGTCGCTCGAGGAGGCGGTGGCGGCCCCACGAACACCCGGCTCGAGGCCGGGACGGTGATCGTCGACGCGGAGGGGTGAGCGCGGAGGAGTGAGCGCGGAGGGGTGAACGGCCACGGGCCGGGGGTGGGACGCGAGAGTACGACGACGACGAGGTCGGCCGCTTCGTAGGCTGTGCCGATGGCTCAGCCCGCGCGAGAGGCGCTCCGCCGCAACGCCGGCCATCTGGCGTCGGTGGCCCTGGTGCTCATGTGGAGCTCGGGCTATGTCGGCGCGGAACTCGGGATCCGGGCCGACGGGACCCCGCTGCAGCTGCTGGGCTGGCGGTTCTCGATCCTCGGCGTGCTGTTGGTGACCGTCTGCCTCGTGCTGGGGGTGCGGTTGAACGATCGCGCGGCGTGGACGCGGCAGGCGGTGTTGGGCCTGTTCAGTCAGGCGTTCTTCCTGTTCATGATCTTCGAGGGGGTCTCCCGGGGCGTCGACGGCGGCACCGCGGCGCTCATCGCCGCGCTCCAGCCACTGCTGGTGGCGACGGTGGCGGGCAGGGTCCTCGGCGAGCGCACGACGGCCGGCATGTGGGTCGGCATGGTGCTGGGGATGGCGGGCGTCGTGGTGGTGGTCTCCGGCGGTCTCGACGCGGGCGCCGCCCCGTGGTGGGCGTACCTGTTCCCGGCGGCGGGCATGCTCAGTCTGGCCACGGGCACGGTTCTCACGCAGCGGCTGCGGCCCTCCGAGACGCTGCTGCAGTCGATCACCATGCAGTCCGTCGTCGCGGGGGTCACCCTGATGTCCGCGGCTCTGGTGACGGGCCAGGCGGCGCCCGTGGCCGAACCCGACTTCTGGGCGGCGGTGGCCTGGCTGGTGTTCCTGTCCACCCTGTGTGGGTACGTCCTCTTCGTCTTTGTCACCCGCACCCGTGGCGCCACCGTCGCGAGCGTGCTGCTCTACCTCACCCCGCCCACGACCATGGTCTGGGTGTGGCTCATGTTCGGTGTCCCGATCACCCTCCCGGCCGTGGTCGGCATGGCGATCAGTGCGGTCGGCGTGACCCTGGTGCTGCGGTCGCGGGCGGCGCGGGACGCCTCAGCGCGCGCGCCGGAAGAGCGCGGCCGGGCGACCGCGTAGGGCCGTGGACAGCGCCACCTCGCCGTCGTCGTCCAGGACGGGTTCCAGGTGCGGTCGCATCCGGCGCGCGAAGTTGTCCTTGTGCAGTTCCTCGCCGATCACGGCCTCGTGCACGCGACGTAGTTGGAGCAGCGTGAACGGTTCGGCCAGGAAGCCGTCGGGGTCGGGGCCCACGTCGACGTAGCGCAGGCGGATCTCGTAGAGCTCGCGGACGTCGCGGATCGCGGCGTCGACGATCGCGTCGTGGTCGAACAGTAGCGACTCGATGCCGTCGAGTCGGCCGTCCGCGGTGACGCGGGTGAGTTCGCCGTTCGCTCCGGCCAGCGCGGACTCGGGCAGGGGGAGCGCGTGGGCGGCGGAGACGGCCCACGTCCGCTCGTCCCGCCCCGGGTCGTCGAAGAGCCGCAGCAGGCGCGGACGGATGGTCCCGTGTGGCGCGATCCGGACCTTCTCGCGGAGTACGTGGTCCGCGGTCTCGGCGACGGTCGTCCGCTCGCGCAGGAACGCGCCCGGGAGCGCGCGACCGTCCGGATTCCGGCGTGATTGCGTGAATACCCGCAGCTCGGGGTCGGTGCCGCCGGCCCCTGTCACGGTGAGGATCGCCAGGTCCACGGCCACGGCGGGCCGGGGGAACTTATCGAGATCGGACATGGCCTTCACTTTAGCGCGATTGGCGTGCTAATGTTTAGCGCGCCTGGAGTGCTAAAGGAGTGGAGGGGTCATGGGAAGTCGACGAGACGACGGCATGGACGGGGTCGGCGGCGAGGCCACCGAGTGCGCATGGGGCGTGTTCCTGGACACGCTGATCCTGCGGATCGGTGCTGTCGGGGACGGCGGCGCGCTGGCGCTGGTGGCCCCGCCCGGGCCGGAGGGGTGGAGCCAGCAGCTCGTCGTCCGGTCGGACCGTGGTCGGGGATTCATGTGGGTCACCCGCGGGATCTCCGGC
>NZ_JAALDN010000266.1 GCF_014144855.1 Dietzia maris
GACGGGCGGGTCACGAGGCGGGCTGGTTCGCGGGGCTCTCCGCGGTCTCCGGCGCGGCGTCGGGCACCGCGGTCACGATCGCGGCGACCTCGCGCATGAAGTCGACCACGCGCGGGCCCCACCGGCTGGACAGGTCCTCGTCGACCACGTGGACGCGGCCGTCGCGCACGGCGGTGAGTCCGTCCCAGCCCGGTCGCTCGGCCACGACCTCGGGCGTGATGCCGCAGCACTGGCCGTCGGCGAGGAACACCAGGTCCGGGTCGGCCTCGAGGATGAGTTCCTCGGACAGCTGCGGGTAGGGGTTGTCGCCCGTGGCGATCGAGGTCAGGCCGAGCAGGGAGTAGATCTCGCCGACGTAGGTGTCGTCGGTGACGGTGTAGTAGGTGTCGTCGAGTTCGTGGAAGTACGTCAACGGCGTCTCGCGCTCCGGCACCGACGCCACGATCTCGTCGATCTCGACCCGCATCTGCGCCACCAGCTCCGCGGCCTCGCCGACATGCCCGGTTGCGGCGCCGACCTGCTCGAGCTGCGTGTACGTGTCGTCGAGCGTCTCGGCCGCGGGCAGCTGCAGCACCTCGACGCCGGAGCGTTCGAGGCCGGCCACGATGTCCCCGGTGTCGTCGGTGAGCACGACGAGGTCCGGCGCGTATCCCAGGATCGCCTCGAGGTTGGGCGTGTACCCGGACAGGTCGGTGACCGGGGCGTCGGAGGGGAAGTCGGACCGCTCGTCGACCGCCACGACGCTGTCCCCGGCGCCGACGGCGTAGAGCATCTCGGTGGTGGTGGGGGCCAGCGACACGATCGCCTGCGGTTCCTCCGCCGCGGCGGAGGTCTGGTCGGCCGGGGCCGGCTCGTCGCCGCCGGTGCCGCTGCCGCTGCACGCGGAGGCGACCAGCGCCAGGGCGGCCAGGGGGGCGAGCAGCAGCGAGCGGGCTCGTGGATGGTGCATGGCATCCTCCGTGATTCGGAGGAAGAAAACAGCTCGGGCCGCGGCCTGGGCCGCTGCACGCGACCGTCCTTCGTCCGAGGTCAGTACGTACGGCTGCCGCGGAACCGGCCGACCTGGCTCGCCCGTCCTGAGACGGGATCACAGTTGCGGGACAGCGTCGGATTCGCACCGACTTCCGCCGAGTTGCCGCGGGGTCCGACGCTGGTGGCCGGACCCGTCGAGGGTATCCCACCCGTCGTCGCGTCCGCCCATCCCATACATCCGCTGTCGCCCCTGTCCGAGCCGTCCCCGCGCCTGGCCGGGGCGGGGCGAGGTCACGCGGAGCTGGTGACGACGGTCGGGGAGGATGGATCGCGATACCTGTCGGCAGTGGGAGAGGACCGTGGAGATGACGACGACGACGAGTTCTGCAGGCGAGGGGCCTTCGGCCGCGGATCTGCGCGAGCAGGGTTTCGCGACCAGGCGCGAGGTGATGAGCGACGACTTCGTCGACCGGGCCATGGACCGGGCTGTCGGGACGGAGTCGGAGGCGATCCAGCACGTGGTCGCAGAGAACGTGTGGGGCAACATCTGGAACCGGCCCGGGTTGGACCGACGGGATCGCAGCCTGCTTAATATCGGGATGCTCGTGGCACTGCGCGCGGACGCCGAGCCGGCGGGGCATGTACGCGGCGGGTTGACCAACGGGTTGACCCGCGAGGAGATCACCGAGGCGGTCATACACGCCTCGGAGTACTGCGGCGCGCCGGCGGCCCTCGCGGCGATGAGGACCGTCCAGACCGTCTTCGACGACCTCGACGGGTGATCGCCCACACGGCCCAAGGACGTCATGGACGTCAGGTAGTCTCGACACGAGAGTGACAGACGCCACCCCTCGATCAAGGAGCCCCTCATGAAGAGCACGATGATGCCGGAGCAGTTGAACATCAGCACGATCCTGCAGTTCGGTGCGACCGTCCACTCCGATGCGGTCGTCACCACCTGGACCGATCAGGGACCACGGAAGATCACCTACGGCGATCTGGGCAAGCACGCCGCGCAGCTGGCCAACGCGCTGCGTTCCCTGGGGGTCGACGGTGACCAGCGGGTCGCCACATTCCAGTGGAACAACTCCGAGCACTTGGAGGCCTACCTCGCGATCCCGTCCATGGGCGCCGTGCTGCATCCGCTGAACATCCGGCTGTTCCCGGACCAGCTCGAGTTCGTGGCCAACCACGCAGAGGACAAGGTCGTGATCGTCGACCCGAGCCTCGTCCCGCTCCTGCAGCCGCTCCTGCCCCGGTTCTCGACGGTCGAGCACGTCATCGTCACCGGTGGGGGCGCCGCGAACCTCGAGGCTCCCGAGGGCATCCAGGTGCACGACTACGACGCGCTCCTCGCCGCCCAGCCCACCGAGTTCGATTGGCCGGAGGTCGACGAGAACTCCGGCGCCGCGATGGCCTACACCTCGGGCACCACCGGCGACCCGAAGGGCGTCGTCTACTCGCACCGGTCGATCTACCTCCACTCGATGCAGGTGTGCATGTCCGACGGCATGGACATCTCGCTCGACGACAACGTGCTGGCGATCGTGCCGATGTTCCACGCCATGTCGTGGGGCCTGCCGTACGCCGCGTTCATGGTGGGCGCCTCGCTGCTCATGCCGGAGCGTTTCCTACAGCCCGAGCCGCTGGCCGCGATGATCGCCTCCGAGCGTCCGACGCTGGCCGCCGCCGTCCCCACGATCTGGCAGGCAGTGGACGCGTACAGCGTGGACCACCCCATCGACATGTCGAGCTTCCGTGCGGTCGTCGTGGGCGGCAGCTCGTGCCCGCCGGAGCTGATCCGCAAGTTCCGGGACAAATACGGGATCAACATCGTCCACGCGTGGGGCATGACCGAGACCTCGCCCATCGGCACCCTGTCCCGCCCGAAGGCCTCCCTGCCGGAGGAGAAGCAGTTCGAGCTCCGCATGACGCAGGGCCGACTCATCGCCGGCGTGAAGGCCCGTATCGTCGACGATTCCGGCCAGGCCCTGCCATGGGACGGCGAGTCCGTCGGCGAGCTGGAGGTCCGCGGCCCGTGGATCACCGGCAGTTACTACAAGGTGGACGCCTCGGACTCCTTCGACGACGGCTGGCTGCGCACCGGCGACGTGGGGTATATCAAGCCCGAGGCGTTCCTGCAGCTCACCGACCGCGCGAAGGACATCATCAAGTCCGGCGGCGAGTGGATCTCCTCGGTCGAGGTGGAGAACTACCTGCTCGAGCACCCGTCCGTCGCCGAGGCCGCCGTGATCGGTGTGCCCGACCCGAAGTGGGACGAGCGTCCGCTGGCGACGGTGGTCGTCAAGGAGGGACTGCCCGACCCGGACGTCGAGGAGCTGCGCGCGCACCTGGCCGAGCGGATGGCCAAGTGGCAGGTGCCCGAGAAGTTCGCGTTCGTCCACGAGATCCCCAAGACCTCCGTCGGCAAGCTCGACAAGAAGCGCATCCGCGTCTCGCATTCCGACGGCGAACTCACCGTGGTGAACGCCCTGGAGAACTAGGCAGGCGGAAGGTCGAACGCGGGAACGCGTCGTCGGCCAGCGGAGGGCCCGGGATTGCGGTATGACCGCCCCCGGGCCCTGCTTCTGCGCTACTGGCTGCTCGGTGCCAACCGTCCCGCCGGCCGCCACGCCGGCCGCCACGCTGGCCGCCGCCACGCTGGCCGCCGC
>NZ_JAALDN010000267.1 GCF_014144855.1 Dietzia maris
AGAACCACTACACACATCATCACTGTCAGCCCCGCTTGACCGCCCGGTCGACCCGGCGCCACGTCCGGTAGGTGTACCACGACGCCACCAGCATGAGCACCAGCACGAGCGAGGCGAAGATCGACGGTCGCCCGGTGAGGATCAAGCCCACCGCGTTGACCAACGCCAGCACGGTGAAGAACCCGACGAACCCGCCGATGACCTCCAGCCGCTGCCGGGCGCCCAGGGCGTCACCGCCGCTCCGAGCCACCGCCGATCAGCTCTTCAGGCCGCCGGCGGTGAGGCCGGAGATGATCCGTCGCTGGAAGATCAGCACCATGATCACCAGCGGCACGGTGACGAGCGCGCCGGCGGCCATGATCGCCGCGTGCGGCGGCAGGTACGGATTGACCCCGGAGAACCGGGCGATCGCCACCGTCACGGGCTCGGTCGCGGTCGTGGACAGCTGCTGCGAGAGCACGAACTCGTTCCACGTGATGATGAACGCCAGGATCGCGGTGGTGAACAGGGCCGGCGCGGCGAGCGGGAGGATGATCTTGATGAACGCCTGGCCGCGGGTCGCACCGTCGACGCGGGCGGCCTCCTCCAGCTCCCACGGCAGGTCGTTGAAGAACGACGTGAGGGTGTAGATGGTCAGCGGCAGCGCGAACGAGATGTTGGGGATGATGAGCGCCTGGTACGTGCCGATCCAGCCGATGTCGGTGAACAGCTGGAACAGCGGCGTGACCAGGGCGACGCCGGGGAACATCGACGCGGCGAGGATGATCCCGGTGACGAGGAACTTGCCCCGGAAGTCGACCCTGGCGAGGGCGTAGGCGGTGAACACGCCGAACGTCAGCGCGAGGGCGGTGGTGATCGAGCTGATGAGCACGGAGTTGATGATCGCGCCCAGGAAGTTGTTGCCGCCGTCCGTGGCCAGCGCCTCACGGAAGTTGTCGAGCGTGAGGTGCGAGGGCACCGGGCTGGCGGAGAAGATGAACCGGTTGTCGCGGAACGCGGTCACCAGCATCCAGTAGAACGGCGCGAGTCCCCAGATGAGGATGAGTAGCGCGCCGACGTAGGTGCTGACGGTAGGGCCGAGCGGTTTGCGTGGTGGCTTGATGTCCTCGTCGTCGCGGCGCCGGTCGGGGCCGCGGGTCGACGACGACGAGGTGGTCGTCGGCGTGGTCGGCGAGGTGCTCGGTTCAGACGCTCGGTGACTCACCGGATCTCCCCCTTCTTGCCCGTGCGATCCTCCACGACGTTCGCGCCGAGGAATTTGACCATGATGTACGCGACGGCGAAGACCAGCAGGAACACCAGTGTCGATATCGCGGAGGCACTGTTGAAGTTGCCCATTCTCATCTCGTTGACCACCAGCATCGACACGGTCGCGGTGGGCGAGTTGGAGTTGGCCGACACGAGGATGACGGGCAGGTCGTACATGCGCAGCGCGTCGAGGGTGCGGAACAGGATCGCCACCATGAGGGCGGGACGCACCAGCGGAAGGGTGATGCGGACGAATTGCTGCCAGCGGGACGCGCCGTCCACGCGGGCCGCCTCGTAGACGTCACCAGGGATCATCTGTAACCCGGCGAGGATGAGCAGCGCCATGAACGGCGCGGTCTTCCACACGTCGGCGATGATGATGGCCATACGGGCGTAGAACGGGTCGGTGGTCCAGGCGATGTTCGTGCCCAGGAGGGTGTTGGCGATCCCGTTGGGGGCGAAGATGAACGCCCACAGTTTCGCCGTGACGGCGGTGGGGATCGCCCACGGGACCAGGACGGCGGCGCGCAGCAGGGAGCGTCCCCAGATGCTCTTGCCCATGACCACGGCCATGGCGAAACCGAGCACCGTCTCGAGGGAGACGGTGGTGACGGTGAAGAACAGCGTGTTGCCCATGGCGGGCCAGAAGTCCACGGACGAGACGCCCGGCGGACAGGTGACGGTGCCGTCGCCGCCGGGAGCGGGGCAGGCCTGCGTCAGCCAGTAGAGGTAGTGCTGGAAACCGGCGAACCCGCCCTCCGAGAACATGCCCGTGGCCGGGTCCAGGCCGCGGTCGGCCATGAACGACAGGTACACCGCGCGAATGACCGGGTACCCGATCACCACCGCGAGGATGGCCAGGGCCGGACCCACCATCCACACCGGACGCCAGTCGAACTTCTTCTCGACCAGTGGCGCCGGGGACTTCTCGCTCGTCGTCATCGCCTTGCTCCTCGCCGGGTTCGCGCCCGCCCCATCAGGGAGAGGAGGTGGGCCCCGGGAACGTTACCCGGGGCCCACCTGCCCTGGTCCGACAGCCGTCTGCCGCCGGACCGTGTGCCGATCACCCGGACCGCGGTGATCGTTGACCTCGTTCGATCACCGTGCTCGGTGGATCACTGTGCGTTGTGAATCACCGTGCTCGGTGAATCACTGTGCCTGTTCGATCGCGGCCGTCATGTCGTTGAGGGCCTGCTCGACGTCCTTCTCCCCGTGAAGCGCCGCGAAGGTGTTGTCCTGGATCGCCTTGGACACGGAGGGATAGAACGGGGTGACCGGGCGCGGCTCGGCGTTGTCGAGCGCCGCCTTCAGGGCCGGCATGTAGGGGAACTCCTGCTGGAGCGCCTCGTCGTCGTAGATCGAGGACAGCACCGGCGGGAACGACTGCTCGGCGAAGCCCATCTGGACGTCCTCGGAGATGATGAACTCGAGGAAGGCCCGTGCCGTCTCCTTGTTCTCGGAGAACACGTTGATCGCGTTGTTGTAGCCACCGAGCGTGGACTGACCGGGGCCGTCCTCGCCGACGATCGGGGCGACCTGGAAGTCACCCTGGACCTGGGACGTGGGGTCGGACTGGCCCGACTCGTACATGTACGGCCAGTTGTAGGAGTACATGGTCTCGCCGGCGAGGAAGGCCTGCGCGGTCTCCTCCTCCGTGAACGCGTCGGTCTTCTGGGGGATGACGCCGCCCTTGTAGGCGTCGACGAGGGCGGTCAGGCCCGCACGCGCCTCCTCGGTGTCGAGCTCGGGCGTATTCCCGTCCTCACCGACGACCTGTCCGCCCCAGCTGTGGATGAACTGGGTGGCGGCGACGGTCAGACCCTCGTACTGGCTGAGCTGGGTCTGCAGGCAGTCGACGTCCGCACCCTCCGCGGCCTCGCAGGAGGAGACGAGCTCCTCCCAGTTGGCGGGCGCCTCCGGCTGGAGGTCGGTGCGGTAGTACAGGAGCTGGGCGTTGGTGTTCTGCGGCACGCCGTAGAGGGTGCCGTTGTAGGTCGCCGAGTCGACGGCGGCCTCGATCAGCCCGGAGGTGTCGACCTCGGTCTCGTTCTCGATCGGCTGCAGCCACCCGTTGGCCGCGAAGTACGCGGTGTCGGTGACGTCGAGGGCGAACACGTCGTACTCGCCGCTCTCGGTCTGGAGCGACTGCGTCAGGGTGTCGCGCTGCCCGTCCTGCTCGGCGGGCAGCTCGCGGAGGGTGACCTCCTGGTCGGGGTTCTCCGCGTTCCACTGCTCGATGACGGGACGGAGCTTGTCGGTGTCGTTGCTGCCCATCGCGAAGGTGATGGGGCCGACGCCCGAGGTGCCGGCCTGCGCCTGCTCGTCGGATTCATCGCCACCCGATCCACACGCCGTGGATACCAGGGCGACTACGGAGGCGGCCGCCGCCGCCTTGAGGAACCTGCCGTGAACGGCCATGCGCTCTCTCCTACTGTCGTGTCTCGACTCCCCTCGGCGAATGCCGACGGGGCAGTGGACCGGCGCCGACTGTGACGAGGGTCTCACTGAGGACCTGCTGAGCGTAACCCACGAGACGGCGGCGGCGCGGGACCACGTGCGGACACGCGACCGACGCGCCGTCGCTCCCGACACCACGGATGGTCACGAGAGCGAGGTCACAGGAGTCACTCTAGCAACACCGTTCGGGGCGGACACCGGCGTGTCTCCCTGTCGGCGCGGGCCCCGGCCCCGTGGATTCAGCGGAGCCTGAGACCGGATTCCACGTCGAAGAACCGCACCTCGTCGTCGAGCGCCTCGAGGTACATGGTGTCGCCCTTGCGGGGATGGTCACCCGACTCCGCCCGGTACACCACCGGGTGGTTGTCGCGGGTCGAACAATGCAGGTAGCTGTCCGCTCCGAGCTCCTCCACCAGGTCCACCGTCACCTCCAGCCCGTGGCCTTCCGCGGCCATCCGCAGGTGTTCGGGCCGCACGCCGACGGTGACCCTCGACCCCGAGCCGGCGGGCACGGGTTCGCGGAACCCCTCGAGGTCCACCGCCCCGTCGGCGACAGGGGCGTCGAAGAGGTTCATGGACGGTGACCCGATGAAACCCGCCACGAAGGCGTTGACCGGGTTGTTGTAGAGCTCGCGCGGGGCGTCGACCTGCTGGAGCACCCCGTCCTTGAGCACCGCGACGCGGTCGCCCATCGTCATGGCCTCGACCTGGTCGTGCGTCACGTAGATCATCGTGGTGTGCAGGTCCCGCTGCAGCTTGGCGATCTGTGCTCGCGTGGCCACCCGGAGCTTGGCGTCGAGGTTGGACAGCGGCTCGTCCATGAGGAAGACCTGCGGGTTGCGCACGATCGCCCGCCCCATGGCCACGCGCTGACGCTGGCCACCGGAGAGCTCCTTGGGCTTGCGGTCGAGGTACGGCACCAGGTCGAGCATCTCGGCCGCGCGGTCGACGCGCTCCGTGATCTCCGCCTTGGACGCCTTGGCCAGCTTCAGGGCGAAACCCATGTTCTCGCGGACCGTGTAGTGCGGGTACAGCGCGTAGTTCTGGAACACCATCGCGATGTCGCGGTCCTTGGGCTCGGTGCCCGTCACGTCCCTGTCACCGATGAGGATCCGGCCCGCCGCCACGTCCTCCAGACCGGCCAGGGCGCGCAGGGTCGTCGACTTGCCGCAGCCGGAGGGTCCGACCAGGACAAGGAACTCGCCGTCGGCGATCTCCAGGTCCAGGCGGTCGACACTGCGTCGCGCCGCCCCCGGATAGACGATGGACACGTTCTCGAAGGTCACCGAGGCCATGAGAAAACAATTCCCTTCACCGGCAGGAACGTGCCGGACGATCCGAGATAGAGGGCGAACACGGGTGACTGTAGCGGCCCGGGGCGGAGTTCACCCGCACTGCGCACACAGTTCATCCGGGCGTGGTCCGCCCGCGACCGCCCGGCCGTCCCACACCCCTAGCGTGCAGGCGTCCACTACGACTGTTGACGCCTCCAGGAGACCCGAATGTCCGCCCGCCGCCTGCTCCCGATCGCCACCGCCCCGACGCCGGGGATCTCCAACCGACAGCACGTGACCTGTGTCTACAAGTGCGGGGACCAGTGCGCCGCACCGGTGCCCAACACCACCGACAACCCGTACTTCGGGGACATCGCCACCGAGATCAGCCGCCGCGGTGCACTCAAGGCCGCGGGGGTCGTGGCGCTGGCGGTGGGCGCCACCCAGGTGCTGCCCGCGACCGCCGCGGCGCAGGGCTCGTCCGCCG